>JAYTWT010000563.1:0-4145 GCA_043743295.1 Alphaproteobacteria bacterium
GCAATTTCAGCCGGCGACTTGATCATCCGGCAGCCGCGCACGATCGGAGCGCCGTTGCGGAGCTTGGCCGTCGGCACGACCTTGCTCAATCCATCGACGATGAAGAACCGATTGGTCTCTTCAATACCGATGACACCGGACCCAAGTTTGCGATCATGCAGCCAGTTCGCGACGGAGGCGAGCGGGTTCTCATGCTCTTGCCAGGTACGCACTTGCGCGGGCACCCCAAGGCTCTCGCGCACCGACGGCTCTTCGAAGTAAGGCGTGATGATGCCGATCTCGCCCTCGACTGGGATCACGGCGCAGGTCAGTCGCTCGCTCCGACTCCATCGGACGCCAGTGAAATATATAAGGCTCGAACCCGGCTCGATCAGCAACGCCGAGAACCCTATGCGCCGCATCAAACCTTGCGCCTTTGCGATCCGAGCCAGCCTCTCGTCTCGGCCGATGGCAGGGGGCGAAATTGCCGCGCCGACCGAAATTGGCGCGCCAAGGCTGGCGATCAGTCCTGAGGCGCCCAGCGCCAGTACGCGACGTCGATCCATGCGCGACGCTCGCCCGATATGCCCCCGGTACGCAAGCGCGAACCGGGGGCACGCGAAGGACTATTTCTTGGCCGCCTGGACCTCGATCTCAGCATACATGCCGGGACGTACGAGGGCGGCGACCTGAGAGGTGATCCGGGCCGGCTTGTTCTTTAGGGGGCCGTAGAACTGAGTGTAGCCCTCCATCATGCCGGCGAAGTCCATGCCGCCGCCCTTTGCTGGATCGCCGACCAACAGCACACGCATCATCACCGAGTCGCTCAGGCTATAGCCCTGCGCTTTCATAATGGCTTCGATCTTGCCCAGGATGCTGATGGTCTGGGTCTTGGTGTCGCCGAACGGCGTAGCGGCCGGTGCCCCGGGGACCGTATCCGGTGTGATACCGCTGACATACAGCATCTCCGAACCGGCGGGCACCTTCACAGCCTGCGAAATGAACCCGTTGCTGGGGTTCACATGGACGTTTTCGGCTTGGGCGGCCCCGGCAAGCGTAGCGGCTGCGACGAGGGCGGGGGCGAGGATGGATAGAGAGCGCATGTGCGGTAAGTCCCTTTGCTTCGGCAACGCGGTCAACGAGGTCGACCAGCGTCAATCAAGGTAAGAAGTTTGGCACACCCGACCGCCACAGGCCTAGCGGGGTTGCAAACGAATAGGTGTAGTCCTTCAGTCGTCGTCGCGCACGCTCGCGAAATAGCCACAGTGACGCCGTTCACGAGCAAATCACTCCATCGGGAGCTCTCGTTTGGCGCACCATGAGCGCGCTCCATGCCTCTCTGGGACATCCGAAACGATCAAGTGTGCTGCAATTCGCGGCATTTCTGGCCTGAAACTAATCAACTTCGGCAGAACCGTCACACTGCGACGTTTGAGCGCGTTGACCGCGGGCGCGCCTTGGAACCCTCTCTTGGCTGAGGCCGACAACGGGCGGCCTGGGTTGTGATCCTGCCAGGGGTGCAACACCAGCAACTAAAGGGGTATTGAATGAATAGGTTCTACACCGGCGCAAGCGCAATGGTCATCGCACTCGCCATGTCGGCCATCGCCCAAGCGGCAGCGGCTGCAGACGAATCCACCGACATCGAAGCCGTCATCGTTACTGGCACGCGCACAACCGGTTTGAAGGCTGTCGACAGCCCCGCACCGATCACCGTTTTGGACTCCACGGCATTGACCCGGGTGGGTCAGACGGACTTGATCCAGGCCATCGCCCAAAACGTTCCCTCCTTCAACGCCCAGGCGTTCGGCGGGGACACTGCCAACCTGACCCTGTCGGCCAAGTTGCGGGGCCTGTCGCCCAACCATGCGCTGGTGCTGATCAACGGCAAGCGCCGTCACGGCACCGCCAACTTGGCGGTGCTTGGTGGCCCGTTCCAGGGCGGCGCAGCGGCCGACCTCAACTTCATCTCGCTGGGCTCTGTCGCCCGCATTGAGGTGCTGCAGGAAGGCGCGGCGGCCCAGTACGGCACCGACGCCATCGCCGGCGTGCTCAACATCATCCTCAAGGAAAACGATAGCGGCGGCGGCGTCACCATCAGCGGCGGCAAGTATTTCGACGGCGGCGGCGATACCGCCGACGTGACCATGAACCTCGGCCTAGCGCCCATCGAGAATTCCTACCTCAACCTGTCATTCCAGAGCCGCTATCATGACTACAGCTTCCGCGGTGACGTGGACCCGCGCGTGACGAACACGACGTTCAATACGAACTCCAGTTCCCGCCTCAGCCGTTATCCGCAGATCTCTACGGCTCCCGGCTACCCCTATTTGAACCGCATCACCGGGGACGCCGAGTACCGCTTGAACATCGGCGGCTATAATTTCGGCATGGATATCGGCAAGCTGAAATTCTACAGCTTCGGCACCTACGGCGACAAATACGCCTCGGGCTATCAGAACTACCGCGTTCCAAACCGGGTGGTTGGTCGCGACGGCTCGGCGCCACGCCCGCTAGGCTTCAGCCCGCGCGAAGTGATCTATGAGACCGACTATGCCGCCACGGCGGGCCTGAAGGGCGAGTTGGAAGGTGGCTGGAACTTCGATATCGCCACCACCTACGGCAAAGACGACATCACGATCTACACAAAGGATTCCTTCAACGCCTCGCTCTACGTCGATACGTCCACGCTGACGACGCCGGGTTTCTCCCCGACAGACTTCCGGGTCGGTGCCTTCATCAATACCCAGTGGACCAGTCAGATCGACCTGCGCAAAGAGTTCGACGTTGGTATGGCCACGCCGCTGACCTTCGCAATCGGCGGCGAGTATCGCAAAGAGACCTACGAGATCAAACCGGGCGATACGGGGTCGCGCTACAAGGAAGGCTCTCAGGCCTATCCCGGCTTCCAGTTCACGGACGCTGGCCTACACAAGCGCAACAGCAAGGCTGGCTACGTCAATGTCGCCGTATCGCCGACCGAGGAGCTCAAGGTTGACGCTGCAGCCCGCCTGGAAGACTTCAGCGATTTCGGCAGCACCTTCATCGTCAAGCTGACCAGCCGGTACGACTTCACCGACAGCTTCGCGCTGCGTGGGACGGTCAGCACCGGTTTCCGCGCGCCGACCCTCGCCGAAGGCTTCTATTCGGCCACCAACGTCGCCCCTACTTCGGCCTTCGTTCAACTGCCGCCAAACTCTGCCGCAGCTAGATTGGTCGGCGTGAATGGGCTGAAACCTGAAAAATCGCGGAACTACAGCATCGGTTTCGTCGCGAAACCAGGTGCCGGCATCACCGCGACGCTCGACCTGTATCAGATCAGCATAAAGGACCGGATCGTCGGCTCCGGATCGCTGTTCGGGTCTGGCGGGGACGTTAACCTGCCAGCGGTCCGCGCGGCGATCATCGCCAACGGCAACGTGCTTGATCCCACCGTCACTCAAACCGGGATCAACATCTTCACCAACGGCCTGGATACCCGCACGCGTGGTGCGGAACTGGTGCTGACGACCAGCACAGACTTTGGCGATATGGGCCGCGTTCAGTGGTCGGTGACCGGCAACGTCACCGACACCAAGGTCACCAAGTTTGCCAAGCCGCCCGTCCAACTGGCCGGAGCGTCGCTCTTCGACCTGACCGCAATCGACAATCTGGAAACCACCTCGCCTAAGTACCGTGGCGTGGTCGGTGCGCTCTGGACCTTCGGCGATCTACAGGTCAACTTGAAGGAGACCCTCTATGGCCCGGCTTCGCGCCGCGACAGCCGCACCGGCTGCTCCCTCGCGACCGGCGCTTCGTCACCGACCTGCTTCAAAAGCACGATCAAGACGACACTGATCACCGACCTTGAAGTTAGCTACAAGATCCTCGACGCGATCAAGATTTCGGTCGGGGCGAACAATCTATTCAACGAATATCCAGACAAGCTGAACCCCAACTACCGCCAGACGTTCCTTGCGGCCAACGCCAACGGCTACGTCACCCAGTACCCGACGTTCTCGTCATTCGGGATCAACGGCGGCTACTACTACGGCAAGATCGCCTACACCTTCTGAGGCGTAGCGCCAAAACCAAGAGGGCTGCGAGGGCGACCTCGCAGCCTTTCCTTGTATCTGCCAAACCGAACCCGCGCCTTGTGCGGCATCCGATGCGCCGATGCCTACAGT
>JAYTWT010000564.1:0-1886 GCA_043743295.1 Alphaproteobacteria bacterium
CAGATCAACGCCTCCAATTTCAGCAAGCTGGAGGTGGCCTGGCGGTTCAAGACTGACAACATCGGCAACCGACCCGAGTTCAAGCTGGCGGGTACACCGTTGATGGTGGGCGGCGTAGTTTATGCGACCGCTGGCTCTCGGCGCGGCGTCGTGGCGCTGGATGCGGCGACGGGTGAGCTGCTGTGGGTCTACAGCCTGAAGGAAGGCGCGCGCGGGGCAGCAGCGGCGCGGCAGCTCTCGGGTCGCGGTCCGTCCTATTGGACCGATGGCAAGGAAGCGCGGATCTTCTACGTCACCACGGGCTACCGGCTGGTGGCGCTCGACGCCAAGACCGGTCGCCCAGTTCCCGGTTTCGGGACCGACGGCATGGTCGATTTGAAGACCGATTTTGATCAGGAAATGGACTTGGTCACTGGCGAAGCGGGGCTGCACGCCACGCCGACAGTGTCCGGCAACACGATCCTGGTCGGGACCGCGTTCCGTGAAGGCTTCACGCCCGCAGTGAAGGCCAACAGCGTGGGTTACGTCCGCGCGTTCGATGCGCGCACCGGAAAGCGCCTTTGGACCTTCCACACTATCCCGAAGAAAGGCGAGTACGGCTACGAGACCTGGCTCAAAGGCTCGGCTGAGCAGACCGGCAATACCGCGGTCTGGACACAGATGACTGTGGATGAAGCCAGCAACACGGCGTTCCTGGCGGTTGAATCGCCGACCAGCGATTTCTACGGCGGCCACCGCCCGGGGAACGGCCTGTTCGGCAACAGCTTGGTCGCGGTGGACCTCAGCACCGGCGTGCGCAAGTGGCACTTCCAGGTGATTCATCACGAGATCTGGGACTACGACAATTCCTCTGCGCCCCTGCTGATGGACATTACTGTCGAGGGCAAGCCGATCAAGGCTGTGGCCCTGCCATCGAAACAGGGGCTGCTCTATGTCTTCGACCGCAACACCGGAAAGCCGGTCTGGCCGATCCCCGAGGTCAAGGTGCCCAAGGGTGACGTGCCCGGCGAATGGTACGCGCCGACCCAGCCGATCCCCTCCAAGCCGCCGGCTTACGCCCGCAACGGCATCGGGGTGGACGACCTGATCGACTTCACGCCCGAACTGCGCGCCAAGGCGGTCGAGCTGACCAAAAACTACAAGATGGGACCAATCTATACCCCACCTGTGGTCAGCAAACTGCCGGGGCCATTGGGGCTGCTTTCTTACTCAGCCCAGGGCGGTACGAACTGGCCGGGCGGATCCTTCGATCCAGAGACCGGTATCGCCTACATCTTTGCCTGTAACTCCTGCATCGGGGCCTATGGCCTGCAGCCGCCGCCGGTAGGGATGAGCGACCTGGACTATGTGGTCGGCGTCGCCGGCCAACCGGTGACTATGATCCGTACGCCGGGCGAGGGCTCGGGTGCCGACGCCCCGCGGCCTCCGACGCCGCCAGCGGGCGGTGGCGGGGGTGGAACCGGGCGGTTGATAGTTGATGGCCTGCCGCTGCTGAAGCCACCCTATTCGACGATCAGCGCCATCGACCTCTCAACCGGTACGATTAAATGGCAGATTGCGCACGGTGAGACGCCAGACTTCATCCGCAACAATCCGGCGTTGAAGGGGCTCAACATCCCGCGTACCGGCCAAAGCGGCTACCAGATCGGCACCCTGGTCACCAAGTCGCTGGTGATCGCAGGCGACGGTCTGGTGACCACTACGCCGGAGCATCCGCGCGGTGCCATGCTGCGGGCCTACGACAAGACCAACGGCAAAGAGGTCGGCGCGGTCTTCATGCCAGCCCCCCAGAGCGGTTCGCCGATGACCTATAGTCTGAACGGAAAGCAGTACCTGATCGTGGCGGTGAGCGGCGGGGCGTACTCGGGCGAGTACATCGCCTATAC
>JAYTWT010000565.1:0-1547 GCA_043743295.1 Alphaproteobacteria bacterium
CGATAATCGGCCTCGGTCAGGCCGCGCTTCTGAAACATCACGCCCCACGAGCCGTCGAGGATCAGCACGCGCTGTTTGGCGGCGGCCTTCAGTGCAGCGATGCGCTCCTGCCTGCCCATAGTCCTCAATTCCTTTCGTCAGAAGCACAGGCGCATAGGGCCTGTCCTCCGAAGCCTCGGCGAAGGAGGATCATGCTGCGGCCTCCTGACGGGGTTCGGTTGGGTCCTCGCGCACGCCAAGCACGCGGCAGATCGCGTAGACCAAGTCGGCGCGGTTCAGGGTGTAGAAGTGGAAGTCGGCATAGCCTTCTTCCAGCAGCCGCGCGCACATTTCGGCGGCTACTGAAGCGGCGATCAGCTTGCGGGTCTCGGGGTCTTCGTCGAGGCCGTCGAACAGATTGGCCAGCCAGCCCGGGATGGTCACGCCGATCCGCTGGGCCATGTTGCTCAGGCCCGAGAAGCTCGACACCGGCATGATGCCCGGCAGGATCGGTATGGTCACGCCAGCCTTGCGGACCTTGTCGATGAACCGCAGATAGCCGTCGATATCAAAGAAGAAGTTGCTGATCGCCCGCGTCGCGCCCGCGTCGACTTTAGCCTTAAGCACCATGATGTCGTGTTCGATGGACGGGCTCTCGGGATGGATCTGCGGATAGAATCCGACACTGACATCGAAGGGTGCCACGGTCTTGATCCCAGCGGTCAGTTCGGTGGCGTTCTGATACCCATCGACGCGGGGCACATAGGTGCCTCCGAGCGATCCCGGCGGATCACCACGCAGAGCGACGATATGGCGGATGCCGGCATCCCAATAGTCCTGCACCACCTCATCAACCTCGGCCCGCGAGGCTTCCACACAGGTGAGGTGAGCGGCCGGCTTGAGGGTCGTTTCCTTCAACATCCGTACGACCGTGCGGTGGGTCCGCTCGCGGGTCGAGCCTCCGGCGCCATAGGTCACAGAAACGAAACTCGGGTTCAGGGGCTCCAGGCGACGGATCGCTTCCCACAGCGCTTCTTCGGATTTCGGACCCTTGGGCGGCGAGAACTCGAACGAGACGCTGGGTCGTGGCCGACCGCCGATCCCGGCGCGCGCGACAGGGCCTAGCGCGGTTCCGTCGTAGCTCCGCCGGTTCGGTGTCATGCGGCAATCCTCAACTTGATCGGTCGGCGTGCAGCGGCCCAGATCTTCACGGTAAGTCCATCCGTCCGGGTCGGCGGCAATTCGAGCATCGCCACCTTCGGCAAGCCAGCCTCATCCAGCCAGCGCCCCATCTCTTCGTCCGAAAACCCTAACCGCCGGTGTTGATGCTGCTCGCGTAGGAACTCCAGCTTGTGTGGGGCAAAATCAACGATGATCAACCGCCCGTTCGTCCCAACGATGCGGCCGGCCTCACGCACAGCTGCGGCTGGGTCGCCAAGGTAGTGCAGCACCTGATGCACGATCACCAAATCAGCCATGCCGTCAGGCAACCGGGTGTCGAGTATATCGCCGTGGCGCAGCTCGACCCGAGACAGACCCGCCGTGTTCACGTTGCGCCGCGCGATGTT
>JAYTWT010000566.1:0-21463 GCA_043743295.1 Alphaproteobacteria bacterium
CCGGTGCCGCCGCCTGTGACCACCGCGAACTTGCCTGCAAAATCCTTCATGGCGTCCTCCATTGTTTTCACCATCCTAGTCCGGATGACGCCGCGTCAGAGGAAGGGAGTCTTGCCGGGACCTTGGCAATGCCGCGACCTCTCGGCGGTGCGACGAACGACAACGGCGTGACTTCCCGCTAGCCTCAAGAGATAATGGCCTGCGGGGAGTGGCGCGGCTTGGCGCGATCTATGAGCATTTCCGGCGCTCGGTCGCCGCCACACTCCGGCAGACATGTCGGATTGCAGCGCCTTGTCTTCTCCTTGGTGGCCGTCATCCTGCTTTGCGCCCTCTGCGCGCCAGTATTTGTGAACTCCATCGACTACGGCGCGCCGAAGGCAACTGCGGGTGTTGTCGATTTCAGCCGCTTTGGCGCCCTCGACAAACCGGTTGAGCTCAAGGGCGATTGGCTACTGTCCTGGCGCAGTGGGGCGCCGGGGCCACCGCAAAGCGCCCGGATTTCGGCCCCTGTGCCCGGCCGGTGGTCCGACAGGTCGCCGAACGGTCGGGCGCTGCCGGAACAAGGCGCCGGCAGCTATCACTTGACCCTCAAGGGCCTGACACCCGGACGCTACGCCCTCTATGTGCCAACGATTCACACCGCCTCTAGGGTGGTGGCCGACGGTCGAGTTCTGTCGGAATGGGGCGTGACCGGAATTGGGGCCGCAGACACTCGGCTTTCGGGCCGAGGCCACGATGTGATCATTGATGTGGTGGGAACGACGCTGGACTTACGGATCGATATTTCGAACTTCGGTCAGCGCAACGACGGCCTTCAGGCCCCACTGTTCAGCCTCGCAAAGCCTATGAACCAGTGGGTCACGCTACACTGGATGCGGAGCATCCTTCTGCTGACGTCGCTGCTCATCCTCGGCTGCTATGGCTTGGTGATCTTCGTGTTTCGACGCGAGCTGGGCTGGCTGTATTTCTCGATCGGAAGCTTCACGATGCTGCCAGTGATGGCGGTGTTTGCGCACGACAATGTGCTGCTTGTTGCGTTCCCAGACATGTCGATCCTGGGCATGCGAGCCTTCTACTATATGACCGTTGTCGTCGCCATGGCGGCCGTCGTGGCTTACACGCGCGAGCTCTTTCCCGACGAGAGCTCGCGCCGGCCTTACTGGGTCATGCAGGCGATCATTGGCCTGGATTTTATGGCCTTTGTCGTGGCCACGGCGGCGCAAAGCACCATGGCGCTTTCGGATGTTGTCCACTGGTCGCTATGGGTGCGGATCGGCTGCCTTGTCTATGTGATGACGCTGGTCCTCGTGGCCGTGGTGCGCAAACGCGAAGGCGCCGCCATATACCTGCTCGGCATTTTCTTCTTTTTTTGCTCGATGATGTACAGCGATCTCGTTTCCAACGGGGTCCTGCCGCGCGCCAGCGTAAGTCTCGACCTGATGCCGCTGGGCATGCTTGTCATGTTGTTTTCGCAGATCGTCATCATGGCCGAGCGGTGGGCCGGCGCGATCAGCGGTGCGGAACAAACCAGCTTCGAGTTGCGCCAATTGCTGGACGTGAACGTCGCCATCGCGAGCGAGATTCAGCTGGACTCGCTGTTGAACCGCATCGTGCAGGTGACATCTCAGATCATCCGGGCGGACCGCAGTTCGCTGTTCCTGTTTGACGAAAAGACCGATCAGCTTTGGTCCATGGTGGCCGAGGGCGTCGTAAACCGAGAGATCCGGTTTGCGTCTACATCTGGCCTAGCCGGGGACGCGTTCACGCGGCAGGTCCCGATCAACGTCACCGACGCCTATTCGGACCTACGGTTCAACCAAGCTGTCGATCGCCAGACGGGCTACAAGACCCGCGCGGTGCTGACCGTACCCGTGACGACCCGCGATGGCCGTCGGCTAGGCGTGATGCAGGCCTTCAATCGGCTGGATGGAGACCCCTTCAGCGCCACCGATGTGGCACGACTGACGGCCTTCGGTGCCCAGGCCGCGGTGGCTATCGAAAATGCGACCCTGTTCGCCGAGGTGGCCGCAGAGCGGAACTACAACGACAGCATCCTACGATCGATGTCGAGCGGTGTGGTCACCTTGGACAGCGAGCAACGCTTCGCGAAGCTCAACGCAGCGGCTTGCGTGATCCTAGGCGTCGAGCCTGAGGCGGCTGGCAGCGCGGAAACCCAACGCAAGCTTGCGGAGAATAACCCCTGGCTAGCCCCGGAAATCGGTACCGTAGCCGCCAGCGGCCAGCCCAAATCGCTTTTGGATGCAGACCTCAAGATCGTCACGGGTGAAACGATCTCGGCCAACATCTCCATCGTGCCTCTGATGGGCGATGAGGGTCAGGCGGGGCTGCTGATCATTGTTGAGGATATCAGCGAGGGTAAACGCCTGCAGGGCGCCATGCGCCGGTTCATGACTCAGGCGGTGGTGGATCAAGTCATGGGTCGAGAAGATGAATTGCTGTTCGGCGCCGCCTGCCACGCCAGCGTGCTGTCCGCCGATATCCGCGGCTTCACGAGCCTAAGTGAGAAGTTGGGCCCGCGCGATACGGTCGATATGCTGAACGAGATTTTCACCGAACTGTTCGAGGCGGTGGCCGCCTCCGACGGCGTACTCGACAAGTTCATCGGCGACGCAATCATGGCGGTCTACGGCGCGCCTTTGAGCTCGGGCCGTGATCCGGCCAATGCCGTGGACAGCGCTGTGGCCATGCTGGGTATGATCAGCGTGATCAACGCCAAATGGCGCGCGCGCGGGTTTCCGGAAGTGCGCCTCGGCGTCGGCATCGGAAGCGGCGAGGTGGTGGCCGGAACCATCGGCTCGCCTAAGCGAATGGACTATACGGTCATCGGGGATTCCGTGAACTTGGCGTCGCGGCTCGAGGGTATCACCAAGGTTTATGGTGTCGGCATTGTGGTTTGCGAGGAGACGGCTCTGGCGGTCGCCGGTGCCCACGCCGTCCGAGAGCTGGATACGATTAGAGTCCGGGGCCGAGTGCGGCCCGAGCGGATATTCGAAGTTCTGACCGCCGACACGCCGATTCCGGCGATAGCATTGAAAGCCTATGCGCGCGGCCGCACGGCCCTGGCCTCCGGCGATTGGGACCAGGCTATTGTCGCTTTTGAAACTGCGGTCGCTGCGGCACCCCACGACGGGCCCTCCCTGCTGATGTTGAAGCGCGCCCAAATCTTAGCCCAGGACCCTCCCGTCGCCGGCTGGGACGGCGTCTGGGACTCCGCCAGTGCGGCCTGAGGGCGCAGGCAGATTTCGTCATCACCGACATCGACAAGGACGTGACACCGCCAAGACATCGATGCGATAGTCACCCTGCGGAGGGTCGCGTTGACAGCGGTTGCGACAGATTCAACGGACCAGACGACCCCGCATCCCCGGGCCAAGACGTCATTCCGTCGCCATCTATTTCTGTTGGCGGCCGTCGCCTTGCTCTGCGCGCTGTGTGCCCCGTTCTTCGTCGATACCGTTGATCGCCAAGGCCCAAAAGCGACGCGTGGGGTGATCAGCTACGCCAAGGTGGGCGTGCTCTCGAGGCCGGTCGAACTGAAAGGCGAGTGGCGGCTCGATTGGCATACGGGCCCCGCGCCGAGCCCGCCTGTATACCTAAAGGTCCCAGGTGACTGGAAGGGGGTAAGGGTTGGCACCGGCACCTTACCCGAACTGGGTGCAGCTTCATATTCGCTGACCCTCCAGGGCCTACCTGCCGGGCGCTACACTCTTTATGTGCCTCGCTTTTTCGGTGCCGTTCGCGTGGCGATTGAAGGTCAGGTTGTTTCCGAGCGGGGAACCTACGGACTGTCGCGGGCCACGTCTAAGGCTGTGGACAGGTCACAGGACGTCACGATCATCTCGACAGGCCAAGACATCCACCTTCGGATCGATATCGCCTCCTTTGAGCATCGTAACACCGGCATTGGTGAAGCCCCGGTGCTGGGCCCTGCAGAAACCATGGCGCGATGGACTGCGATGTCTTGGCTCCAGGGCTCGCTGGTCTTGGGATCGCTCTTGCTGATGGGTTGCTTCGGCATCGTCGTCGCACTGGCCCGAACCCAGGAACGGGCATCGCTCTACTTTGCGTTGGCCTGTCTCAACCTGATGCCGCTGGCGGCAATGATGGGGTACGACAACCTGATGCAGGTGGCGTTACCTGGCATGAGCTTCAACGCGATGTTGTCGTTCCAGATCCTGACCAGCACGCTCGCGCTGTCGATGGCCTTTCTCTACGTGCACGAGATGTATCCCCGCGAAACGCCGAGGGTCCTCTATCGTTTGCTCCAGGGCCTGAATTCGCTCCGGTTCCTGGTATATTTCGGCACGTTCCTTCTGGCGGATACCGTCCTACTGTCGCGGGTTTCGGGCCTGAGCGCCTCGTTCAGGACAGTGGGGTTCGTCGCGCTTCTGGGAATCGTTATCGCGGCGTGCATTCGCCGCCGCGAAGGCTCGGGCACATTCCTGTTCGGCCTGGGTTCGTTCGTCTTCTGCCTCATCTACAATGACTTGATCCGTAACGCTCAGGTGCCAGCTTTTCTGGGTGCCAACCTGATGCCCGTTGGATCGCTTCTGCTGCTCTTTTCACAGCTTCTGATCCTGGCGGAGCGCTGGAGCGGTGCGATCCGGTCCGCCGAAGACACAAACAGTGAGCTTCGTCAGTTGCTGGACGTCAATGTCGCCATCGCCAGCGAGATTCAACTCGATGCGCTGCTCCGCCGGATCGTTCAGGTGACATCGCAGATCATCCACGCGGATCGAAGTTCGCTGTTTCTGCATGACAGGAAGACTGACGAACTCTGGTCGATCGTTGCGGAAGGCATTGAGAACCGCGAGATCCGGTTTCCATCAACGTCGGGCCTAGCAGGCGACACCTTCACGCGGGGCGTGATCGCAAACGTCACGGACGTCTATGCCGATCCCCGGTTCAATCAAGCTGTGGACCGGTCGACGGGCTACCGGACCCGGACCTTGCTGTCTGTCCCGGTCATTACCCGCGACGGTCGCTGCCTCGGCGTCATGCAGGCCTTCAACCGACTGGACGGCGAAGTCTTTGACGACGCCGACGTCGCGCGCATGACGGCCTTTGCTGCACAGGCGGCCGTCGCCATCGAGAATGCCACACTGTTCTCGGAAGTCGCGACGGAGCGAAACTACAACGACAGTATCCTGCGCTCGATGTCGAGCGGTGTGATCACCCTGGACCGCGAGGCCAGTGTCGTGAAGCTGAATGACGCCGCCTGCACCATCCTGGGCGTGGAGCCGGAAGCCGCCGCAGAGCCCGAGACTCAACGGGCCTGGGCGGCGAACAATCCGTGGCTCTCCTCAGAGATCACCGTGGCGGGGGCGACCGGTAATCCCAAGTCCTTCCTGGATGCCGACTTGGTGACCGTGCGTGGCGACACCATCTCGGCCAACATCTCGATTGTGCCTTTGATGGCCGACGAGGGCGAGCAGGCCGGCCTGCTGATCATCGTGGAAGACATCAGCGAGGGGAAACGGATGCAAGGCGCGATGCGCCGGTTCATGACCCAGAACGTGGTCGATCAGATCATGGGTCGGGAGGACGAACTGCTGTTCGGTGCCGCCTGTCAGGCCAGCGTCCTGTTCGCCGATATTCGTGGCTTCACCGGCATGGCCGAGCAATTGGGACCGCGCGGCACGGTCGATATGTTGAACGAGATTTTCACCGAGCTGTTTGAGGCGGTGGCGTCTTCCGACGGACTGCTGGACAAGTTCATGGGCGACGCGCTGATGGCTGTTTATGGCGCGCCCATCTCCTCGGATCGCGATCCCCTGAACGCCGTCGACAGCGCCGTGGCGATGTCGGCGATGCTGGTGGCGATCAATGCCCGACGCGCGGCGCGCGGCGGCGTCAATCTGCGACTGGGCGTGGGCATCGCCAGTGGCGAGGTGGTGGCCGGCACCATCGGCTCGCCCAAGCGGATGGACTATACGGTGATCGGCGATTCCGTAAATCTGGCTTCCCGCCTGGAGAAGATCACCAAGACCTATGGGGTCGGCATCGTGGTTTGCGAGGATACCGCCAAGGCCGCCGCGGGGGTCCATAGGCTTCGTGAGCTCGACATCATCCGCGTGCGCGGCCGCATGCAGCCCTCGAAGATTTTCCAGGTGGTGACCGCCGACGCGCCCTTGAGCCAAGCCGCCCTGGGGGCCTATTCGCGGGGTCGGAGTGCCCTCGCCGAAGGAGACTGGGATATGGCGATTGCCGCTTTTGAATCTGCCGTCGACGCGGCACCCGGCGATATCGCATCATCGCTCATGTTAGAACGCGCCCGTATCCTCGCGGAAGCGCCGCCGGTGGCGGGTTGGGACGGCGTCTGGGACTCCGCCCGGGCGGCCTAACCTCGCGCCTTGCAAGGCTTGATGTCAGCGGGTTTCGGTCGGACCTTGGGCGCTTCGAAGACGGCGATATAGCCGGTCCCGCCCTGCATCTCGATTTGTGACACCTGCCGGTAGCCGACGGCCTCGAACTCGCATCGCAGCTGGGATGGCGGTGTGCCGTGGCTGGGGATCGGTCGATCGAGGTCGATCACGCCGACAAGGGCACCCGGCTTCAGCGCGCTCGCCAGGTTCCACAGCAGCGCATAGGGGCTCTCGATCTCATGGTACATGTGGACCAGCACAGCGCGGTCCAAGGTCGCTGGCGGCAACATTGGATCATCAAACTTGCCGATGACGATGCGAACGTTCCTGAGGTTGCGGCGCTCGACCTCGCGGCGAAGGCCCGAGATGTAGGCCTCAACAATATCCTCGGCATAGACCACGCCACTGGCACCGACAGCCGATGAAAGACGAAGGGTATGATAGCCGGAACCTGCGCCGATATCGGCCACCGCCATGCCCGGCTTGATACTGAGGGTGCGGATCAGCTGGCCGGACTCATCGGCAGCGTCGCGGTTGGGGCCGGTGGACCAGATCGGCGAGACAATGCCAGCGACCGGACGCTCCGCCGTGGGAAATCCGTTGGGTGGTTTGACCGGAGTTGCCGCCGCGGCTGGCGGCATCGGTTGCGAACAGGCGACCAAGGCGAAGGCGGCAAGCAGGAGGAGACGGATGCGCATGGCATAGATTTAGCCTTGCAAGACACCCTCGGGAAGGTGAAACGGAAAGAGAACGTAGAACGAGAGCCAGTATGGCCGACGCCTCGGCATTGTACGCCGATCTCCTACCCGCCCAGTTCGCGGACTGGTTCGCCAGCCGGGGATGGCGCGCGCGCGACCATCAGTTGGAGATGGTGGCCAAGGCTCAGGCCGGAGAGGACGCCCTGCTGATCGCGCCGACCGGCGGGGGCAAGACCTTAGCCGGGTTTCTGCCCACCCTCATCGAACTGGCTGAACGGCCGCCCGCCAATAGGCCGAGGGGACTACACACGCTTTATATCTCACCGTTGAAGGCCTTGGCGGTAGACGTCGAGCGCAATCTGGGGGCCCCGATCTCAGATATGGGCCTGAATGTCGTCGCCGAGAGCCGGACCGGAGATACCGGGTTGGCACGACGTCAGCGCCAGCGGATCAAACCACCGGACATCCTGCTGACCACGCCCGAGCAACTGGCTCTGCTGTGTGCCTGGGAAGGCGCGCGCCGCTATTTCGAGGATCTGCGGTGCGTGATTCTAGACGAGATCCATACGCTTCACGCCTCCAAGCGCGGCGACCTGCTGGCCCTGGATCTGGCACGGCTGCAAGTCCTGGCGCCGGCGATGCGGCGGGTCGGGCTGTCGGCGACGGTGGATGATCCGGAGGTGATCAAGGCGTGGATGGGGCGGCACAGTCTCACTGAGGTGGTAGCAGACCTCCCCTCCCCCTTGCGGGGAGGGGCCGGGGGTGGGGGTGCCTTGAAAAGAGGCTCCGAGCCAACACCTCCACTCCCGACCCTCTCCCCGCAAGGGGGAGAGGGCTTGGTGCACCGTCCATCCCCCATCGCCCTCGTCCGTGGACCTGCCGGAGCAGCACCCATCGTGGATATTCTGCTGTCGGAAGGACGCGTGCCTTGGACGGGTCATACGGCCAAGCATGCAATGGCCGAGGTCTATCAGGTCATCAAAACGGCGCGGATCGCCTTGGTATTCGTCAATACCCGGTTTCAGGCCGAGTTTGCGTTCCAGGAACTGTGGAAGCTGAACGACGACGACCTGCCGATCGCCTTGCACCATGGCAGCTTGGCCGCCGAGCAACGCCGCAAGGTCGAGGCGGCGATGGCACGGGGCGAACTGCGCGCGGTGGTCTGCACCTCAACCCTGGATCTGGGGATCGACTGGGGTGACGTAGACTTGGTGATCCAGTTGGCCAGCCCTAAGGGGGCCTCGCGGATGGTGCAGCGGATCGGCCGCGCCAACCACCGCCTGGACGAGCCGTCACGGGCGCTGTTCGTTCCGGCGAACCGGTTCGAGATGCTGGAGTGTCAGGCCGCCCGCGAGGCCATCGCCGAGAACAAGCTAGACGGCGATGCGGCCAGGGTCGGCGCGCTCGATGTCCTAGCGCAACACGTCATGGGCTGCGCGGTGTCCGAGCCGTTCGATCTGCTGGCGCTCTACGATGAGGTGCGCTCGGCGGGGCCTTATCGCGACCTCACCTGGGAAGACTTCGAACAGGTCGTCGATTTCGTCTCGACCGGCGGCTATGCCCTGAAGACCTACGACCGGTTCCGGCGGATCGTGAGGGGCGCGGACGGTCTGTGGCGAGTGCGCGACCTACAGACCGCGCAGCGCCATCGACTGAACGTCGGCGCCATCGTCTCGCCCGCCATGCTTTCCGTGCGGATCGCAATGCGCGGCGGAAGGGGTGGCCGTAAGATCGGGGAGATCGAAGAGGGCATGCTGGAGATGCTCGATCCCGGCGACACGTTCATTTTCGCGGGGCAAGTTTGGGCCCTGGTGGGTGTGACCAATCTGGATGTGCTGGTCAGCCCCGCGCAGGGTAAGGACCCCAAGATGCCGTCCTGGGGGTCATCGAAGTTCGCCCTCTCGACCTATCTTGCCAAGCGGGTGCGACAACTGATGTTCGACCAGGACCACTGGGCTGTCCTGCCCGCAGACGTCCGCGAATGGCTGGAGCTGCAGCGCGACCGCTCGCTGATCGTGGCGGAGGATGAGATGCTGCTGGAGACGTTTCCCAAGGGACAGCGTCATTTCATGGTGGTCTATCCCTTTGAGGGGCGGCTAGCACACACGACGCTCGCCATGCTGTTGACCCGTAGGCTCGAGCGGTTGGGGGTCGGTCCGCTGGGGTTCGTCTGCAACGACTATGCGATGGCCATCTGGGCTTTGGAACCTCTGGACGGCGTGGACTTTCCTGAGCTTTTCGCGGAGGACATGCTGGGCGACGACCTGGAAGCTTGGTTGTCGGAGAGCTTCATGATGAAGCGGGCTTTCAAGGGCTGCGCCATCATCTCCGGGCTGATCGAGCGGCGCTTTCCGGGCGCTGAGCAGAAGACGGGGCGGCAGATCACTTTTTCCACTGACCTGATCTATGACGTGCTGCGCCGACACCAGCCGGACCACCTGTTGCTGCGGTGCGCGCGGGCGGATGCGGCGACCGGTCTGGTGGATGTGGCGCGGCTGGGCGACATGTTAGTGCGCATCAAGGGGCGAATCCGGCATAGTCGGCTGGACCATCTGTCGCCGTTCGCGGTGCCGATCCTGTTGGAGATGGGCCGCGAGCGTTCACCCGGAGACGCGGGCGACCGCATCCTAGCCGAGGCCGAAGACGACTTGATAGCGCAGGCCAGCCAGTGAACGCCGTGCTCGATTTGCCCCTGCCCTTCACCGCCAGCCCGTGCGGCGGATTGCAGGTGACGGTGCGCGGCGCAGACGTCGTGATGCGCTGCGGCGGGGCGTTGTGGCTCGGTGCGGCGCGGGCTTTGGTGGTGGCGGATCTGCACCTGGAGAAGGGCTCGTCCTATGCGGCGCGAGGCCAAATGCTTCCACCCTACGACACGCGCGAGACCTTACGGCGGCTGCAGGCCGAGGTGACGGCACTGTCGCCCCACGTGGTGATCTTGCTCGGCGACACCTTCCATGATCGGCGCAGCGAGGGCCGCCTGGCCTTTGACGATGCGCAGGCGCTGCGCGCGCTGGCGCAGGGGCGTCGTCTAATCTGGGTCGTCGGCAATCATGATGCTGACGGACCCCAGGCCCTGCCCGGCGAGGTGGTGGACGAGATCGCCTTGGCCGGGTTGATCTTCCGCCATGAGCCGCAGGCTGGACCACAACCCGGCGAGGTGGCCGGACACCTGCACCCAGCGGCCAAGGTGCGGGCCCCGCGCGGGACGGTGCGGCGGCGGTGCTTCGTCACGGATGGGTATCGGATGATCCTGCCAGCGTTCGGGGCCTATGCCGGAGGGCTGAACGTGCGTGATTCCGCGTTCGGCGGGATGTTTGCGCGTGTGCCGCTCACGGGTGTCTTGGCAGCAGCGCGGGTCCGGGCGGTGGGTTGGCGACAATTGGTGGGCGATTGACCCACTGCCCACCAGCACGTCAAGGCGTGCAGTTCCTGCCCTTACGCTGCAGACAGAGCCCATCCCCGCCTGCCGGGATGTGCCCGGTTTTGTCGAGGACGCCATCAAGACGAAGGTTGGCGATAGCGGGCCCATCCTTGGTGACCGTCACCCAAAGGATGTGATCGAAGGCGCCAGGAGTCTCGTTGTCCGCCCACTCGCCGCCCGTGGTGCCCATTGTGATATAGTCGCGGTCATTGCGTTCTGTGTAGCTGTAGCGGTGAACGTGGCCGTTCAGCACCGTATAGGGGCGATCCTTCAGCACCGCTTCAAGGCGGCCCAACCCGCCAACACCCTGCCGTCGCCAGACCGGCTTATGCATCAGAAGCACCGTCCAGCGCACCTTCGAGTTGACGGCCAGCGCATGCTCAAAATAGGCGTTCTGAGCTGGGCCTATCTCGCCGACCTTGGCTTCCATCAGTGTGGCGTAGGGTAAGGTCGTGGCCCTGGCGGGTTCCATCTTGCGGGCCGTCAGGAATTCCGCGCGTAGACGGTAGATCACGGCCATGCGAGCGTCCGTGTAGTCTTCCGTGTCCAGCACCAGGAATAGCACGTTCCGATAGACGAAGTGGTAGTAGCGCGGGCCGTACCGACGGGCCCAGACCCGGCGCTGGGCCAAGTTGGTCAGGTCGTGGTTGCCGCCCACGTGAAAGTACGGGGCCTTCAGACCCGCCAAGCGCGCATCAAAGATCGACCACTCGGCTTCCAGCTGGGCTTCGTTTTCGGTACCGCCTTCGATCTGGTCGCCCACTGTTATGACGAAGGCCGGTCGCAGCAGCGCAAGGTCTTGGACCGCCACATCGAACACGCCGTCGCGATAGCCGGACTCCAGGTCGGTTACGACTGCGAAGGTGAAGTCGCCAGGAGCTTGGTCGAACCTCGTGTGCGTCCAAGGCGCGCCACCTTCAGTGTGTGGGGGCTGAAACACGGGTACGGGCGCGAAGGCCGCCACCAGCAGTACAGCGAGTGCCAAGATCCAGGCCCTGCTCATGATGTCTTTCCGCGCACGTCAGGCGTGCATCGCCTTTTCCAGCGCCAGGGCCAGCGAGACGCAAGCCGTACCGGTCACCGCCGTTGATAGGATCGGATAGCGGGATGGCGTGTCCGGTGTTTGGTGATCGAACAGCCACTGAATGAGGAAGGCGGCGATAAACCCGCCCATCACCCAGGTGTCAGGGGCATGACCGCGCGCCAGGAGGATGACCCAAGCGGCCACAGCGGCCAGAGCTGAGAACGCCTGCCGCTGCCAGCGCGGCGCGGTTTCCTGGGTCTCAAGGCCCCATCGAACGCCGCCGAGGAAGGACATCGTCGTCGCTGACCAGGTCAGCATCACGGTCTGTGCGGTCGCCTGATGAGCCGTCGGGCCATAGCTGTAGATCAGGGCTGACACCACGAAGGGCGACAGCGCCAACACCGCGATGATCCAGAGCGCAGCGGGGGGCGACTCGGTCCGCTTGGCCGGGGAAGCATCCGTCATGAGCCGTCAATCTCTCCGGAACGCCACAGAGGCCGCCCACCCGGCCACCAGAGCGAACGCCATGGCCGCAAGTCCATAGGACCATGGCCTTACATGCGCCCAAACGTAAAGGGCTCGCTCGACGCCAACCTTCTCGACCGTCAGGGCTCGGGTACGCGCAGAGACGAGCCGGCCGTTCTGAAACAGCAGGATATCGGCCCGATAGGCACCGGTCGGGGCGGCGGCCGGCAAGGCAATCTCGGCGCGGAACAGCCCGCGGTCGACGAATTGCACGCCGCGCCCGTCCTCATCATAGAGACCGGCATTTTGCTTCAGACGCACGACGGCGCGTCGCCACATATAGTAGTCGGACCCCAAGGTGGAGACGACCACATCGCGCACGCCATATCGCGTCTCAATGCGCTGTTCGCCGGGGGCCCGTATCGGAAGGTGGTCCACTCCAGCCCCAAGCCGACGAAGGGTACCGAACGTGGCGATTTGGTCCAACGGGCGGTTGGAGGCGGCGCGATAGAACCCGGGTGCACCCAGAAACACCACGGGGCGACTATTGAGCCAAAGCCCTGCGACTTTCTGTCGCCGGGCGATCCGGACGGGTTGTTCTGGTCCACGGACGAGGACAACGACATCGGACGGCTTTGTCGATGTATCGAATACCGCGCCGTAGAGAGTGATACGCGCGCCGCTGAAATTTGACGACACCCGCACACTGGTGTCCGTCAACGCCGCCGAGATGGCGGGCGGCAGGGTCTGGACTGGAGGTCGCTCCATCGCCGTCATCCGCCCATCACCGACATCAGGACGAACGGCTCATCGGGGGTGATGAACAGGCCAAGACCCATCCGCAGCCCGACCAGCAAAACGATGAAAGCCAGGATCGCGCGCAGTTCTTCCGCCCGAAACCGCGATGACGCGCGTGCGCCAAATTGGGCACCCATCACGCCGCCCAGCAGCAACAGCGTGGCCAACAGGATATCGACCGTTTGGTTGCGACCGGCCTGGAGCACCCCCGTCAGCGCCGTGGTGATAATGATCTGCATCAGGCTGGTGCCGACCACCGTCCCAGCCGGCATCCGCAAGATATAGATCATGGCCGGGACCAGGATGAAGCCGCCGCCGACGCCCATGATCGCGGACAGCACGCCGACGAAAACACCAAGGGCGATGGGCGGGATCACACTGATGTAGAGCCGCGAGCGCGGAAACCGCATCTTGAGCGGTAGGCCGTATAGCCAGACCGGGCGGCGATCCCGGCGCGGCGGCGGCGGCTGTCCCCGGCGATGGCGCAGGATCGCGCCTAGCGACTCAACCAACATCAAGCCGCCGATGATGCTGAGGAACACGAGGTACGACACCGCGACAACCAGGTCCGCCTGGCCCAACAGGCGCAGCCAGCGGAACAGTTCGACACCCAGCACCGCGCCGATGATGCCGCCCCCCGCCAAGACTGTGCCCATCCGGTAGTCGACAGCCCGACGTCGGCCATAGGCGATCACGCTGGACATCGATGAGCCCGCAACGTGATTGGCCATGCTGGCCACCGCGACCGGCGCGGGAATTCCGAAAAACACCAGCAGCGGCGTCATCAGGAACCCGCCGCCGATCCCAAACATACCGGAAATGAACCCGACAAGCGCCCCCAACGCGACAATCAGCGGTGCATTGACGGAAACCTCGGCAATAGGAAGGTAGAGGTCCACTAGGCGTCGCCTAGTCCGGACGAGGTGATCGCATTGAGGGCGGTCGCATCAGCGCTGCGCGACGTAGGGCCGAGGTCCCGAGGCGTTCGCGCTCTGGTCCCCCTGGTACGCTAGCAGTGCCGATCGATAGGCAGGATTGGCATACCCGTCAGTGGGCCCCTCATAGTAGCCGAGGCGTGTCAGGATCTGCTGGCTCTGGCGGACGTTCTGCGAAGCTGTTGCGGTTGGCTTTGCCGCCGCCGGGGCGCGCGGCGATGCCGTCTCGGTGGCTAGGGCGGCCAAGGCGCGCTTCGCCTCCGCATCCCCCCTAGCGGCAGCCTGCGAGAACCATTGGCGGGCCTGGGCCGCGTCGCGGGTTACGCCCGATCCAGTCTGGTACATGAGGCCCAGATTATACTGGCTTTCGACAACGCCGGCCGCAGCCGCCTTGCGAAACCATTGGGCGGCGCTGGAGAGGTCCTGCACCCCACCCTCGCCTCGGAAATAGAAGACACCCAGATTATGCATGGCCTGCGATTCGCCGCTCTCGGCCGCCAAGCTGATCAGCCGACGCGCCTCAACCGGATTGCGATCAAGACCCGCCTCACCCAGGTCGTAGAGTTGAGCAAGGTAGAGTTGGGCCTGGGGATGGTCGCTGGCGGCTAGAGCTTTGAGCTTCGCGATTGCGCCCGGAACACCGGCTTCAACATCGGCGCGAACCTTGGCATAGACTGGTGCTGAACGCTGCGGAACCGCGCCGGGGCTGAGCGCCATGGCCGCCCGAGGGTTAGGGCTGAGACTCGCCACTTCAGCCGTCGGTGCGTTGATCGGGCCTTCCATAAGCGTCAAGCCCGCTGCACCGACGCTTAAGAATGCTGCACCGCCCGCGATCATCAGTGCGGTCTGAAGGCCACTGCTGCGCTCGCGCCGGGTCGGGCGCCCGCCAAAGCCCTGGAACAGACGGCCCGAGGCCGAACGCTGCTCGACCTTCGCATGCATTTCCACGGACGCTGCGCCGTTCGCCGCGCGGGCGGCAGCGCGGGCGCGGTCGATGACTTCTCGTGTGGAGAGTTCCGGTGGAGCTGGTTTGGGCGACGCTGGCGAAAACAGCGCCTCATCTGCGCTTTCTGCGGCGCTCTCTACGATTGGGGCGAACCCTTGCGGCGACTCGTCTTCTGGGAGGTCTAAATCTAGTCGCCGCCAGGGGGCATCGACGGTCTCAGACCGCGCTTCGCTCCAGCCTTGGGGATGGGCATTGACCGGCGGATCGCCGGGCGTTTCAACGTCGGGCTCCGCGCGCGCGAACAAGGCTGCGCCATGCCGGTCGTCGGCCTGCTCGGGCTCGGTTTCCGGCGGCGGACCCAATCTTTGGCGCGCCTCTTCGAGCAGTGCGGCTGTTTGCAGGTCGGGCCCATCGACCGGCTCCTCGACCGCACCTTCACCAGGATCGACGCACGTCTCCGACATCGCGAACGGATCGGCCTCGGGCAGGGGCGCGACGACATCCAAGACCGCCGCGATCCGTTCCGCTTCCCCGAGCCCCAATGGCGAAGTCGATTCGGCGACCTCAGCCCCATCGGCCTCGGAGGATGTCTCGGCCGTGATCAACTCAGGTTCAAACGTCGGCGTCTTGTCCGCGAGGGCCAGATTGACACGCGAGATTTCAAAGCCGAGGCGTTCGAACGCCTGGGCCTGGGTGTGCTCGACCCGTGCCAAGCGGTGTTCGACAGCGCCCGCAATCCGCGCGACCTCGGTGCCGACCTGATCGATGGCGTCGGCGCTACGCTGATCGACTTCGCCCAATTTGCGGCTGACCGCTTCGGCCATCGAGAGGACCTGGCGTCCGATGTCTTCTACGGCTCGGGCCGAGCGGCGCTCGGCCTGTTGTACCGTCTGGGCCATGGCGGCCAAGCGGGCCTCGACGCGCGGGCCTGCTGAGGCCTCCAGTTTGCCGGCGACCTCCGCCCTGACCGCTTCAACCTGCAGGGCCAGACTGTGACCAAGGGCTTCAAAACGGGTCGTATCCGGAGCCTCGATCGCGCCAACGCGCCGGTCCATCGCCGCCAGCAGGCCCTTGAGATCGGCCAGCGCGACGGCGGTACGCCCCTCTGCGACGGCCAGTCGCTCGCCCATCCGTTTCAGGACGGCCTCGGCCAGCACCTCAGCGTCGGCCGCCGACGGATCAGTCTGCAGCGCGCGTTGCACAATGGCCGACTGTGGGCCGCCCCTGTCGTCGGGGCGCGAGGCGGCGTCCGGGGCAGTACCGGCGAAACCCTCTAGCCGCACGGCGATGCCATGCTGCGCTCGCTCAGTGGTGTCGATCCGCGCCATCGCCTGCCGCACAGAGTGTTCTACCCCGTTGATGGCGAGGCCCGTGCGGGTCTCCGACGCCTCGATTCGGTCGGTGATGCGGTCCAGCGCTAGGGCTATTCTCGAGAGGTCAGGCGAGCCCCCGCTGGTCAAGAGGCGGGGCCCGGGCGGTGCGGTGCGGTGCAGGCGATCCGAAAATTGGGTCTCGACCGTGACCTCATCCGGGAGGTCATCCTCCAGGATGACTCGATTGAGCCATTCACCCAAGGTCATGCCCGAGCGCCGAGCAAGGTCTTTGGCGACCTCACGGGCTTTCGGATCGATCCCCTTCACGCTCCAGGGCGCAGCCGCGCTCATCCGAATCGTCTCTCCACCTATCCAATTAAGCTACCGACCGAGACCTGGGGTGTAAACGTAGGGTTAACGCTACATATAGTGTTCCTAGATAGTTTCTGTGGATGGCCTGGGCACCCCGCGATAGGAATGACGCATGTCGATGGCGACCTCACTGGAACTGGGTCTCGGCCTGGCGGCGCTCGGGGCCTTTGCGGGCTGGCGCGGCGCGCGCCCGCCCAATCCGATGAAGGGGCCCCGACTGGTGCCCTGGCGCGCTATTATGCTGCTGTGCGCAACCCTGGCTTTGATCCTGATTTTTGGTGCGATCCGCGCCTTTTCAGGAACTGCAGCGTCCTAAAGACCGATCAGCTCTTGACCGGTCGCTTTGCCAGGTTGGCCATCCCGCCCGACGTCAAGAGACCCACATCGGCCAGCAGCAGGGGGATGGCCCACTTGCGCGGCGCGGCGACGTAGCGCGGTTGCCAGTGCGGATCGTACTTGTCTTTGTAGCCGCGCACGCCTTGGAAATTGTAGATTTCCTCGCCTCGATCAAAGATCAGGCGCCCCACCCGCGATAGCATCGGTGCCAGCGGGCGGTCATCCAAACCGGAGAGCGGTGCCATTCCGAAATCGAATGCCGCGTAGCCCTGATCGCGGCCCCACTGGATCAACTCGACGAACAGATAGTCCATGATCCGACGCGGACCCTCCTCGACGTATCGCATCAGATCGATGGAGAAGGCCGTGCGGGACGCCACCGGCCATAGCGTGGCAAAGGCGACGATGCGGCCTTCCCACCACACCAGAGCCACCGGGAACTGCTGCACATAGGGCGCGTGGAAGCCACCAAGCGCAAAGCCCTTCTCGCCGCCGGCATGACCTGAGAGCCAGACATCGGATATCCGCTTGAGCTCCGGTAGCAGCGCCGGCACCGCCTCCGCCGGGACAACCTCGAACGTCGCGCCCTCCTCGGCAGCCTTTCGCCAAGCGCGTCGTAGGTTGCCCCTGCGTGTACCCTCGATGGTGAAATCCGCCAGCGGGGCGGCCGCCGCCTCCCCGAGTTTCTGGATCGCGAACCCAAGCTCGACCACATCAGGTAGATCGTCGGCTTCCAGGCCGTAAAAACCTGGACGGGCGGCATGAGCGTCAGCCAGCTCGCGGAATCGCCACAAGAGTTCCAGGCGTTCATCGCGACGACCGACCGGCGCGCTCAGCGCGATCCAGCTGCGACCGCGAACGCCGAACATCAGGAAACTCTCCCCGGACGCCGAGAACAGAAAGCGTTTATCTCCCAGCAGCGCCAAGTTCGAGATCGGCTTGGACATCTCGGCTTGGGCCAGGATCGCGCGTACCCGCTCAAACTGCGGGTCTTCCTCGCCGACAATGGGCGGGGTGGCCGCAGACGCCAACAGGCGCCAGACGCCGATAGCGAGAAGGGCCAATGCCGCGCCGACCCAGGCGCGCAGGGATCGTGCTGAGTCCTCGTCGGCCATCACCTTCCACCAGGGAAGTTCGCCATAGTCGGCATGTTCGAAGGACCAGAGGCCCAACAGTCCCGCACCGACAACGAGGCAGGCCGCCGAGAGCAACCAGCCGGGCGTAATCTCCATCCTTGCAAGCGCGGCCTTCCGCGGAAACGCTGACCGGAACGGCGCAAGGGCGATGGCAAGCGCGAGGAGGATGACCGTTTCCTCCCAGATGAACCCCTTCACTAGGCTCAGCGGCGCGGCGATCAGCAGGACGATCAGGGTCGCGACCCAAGCGCCGCCCAATCGGGCGCGCAGCCCGAAGGCTAGCATAACCAGGATCAGCCCGAGGACGCTGGACGCGAAATGGCTGAGCTCGATCAAGAGCACAGGCTCAATCGCCATCACTCGGACGAACCGTTCGGGCTCAGACGGCGTCGCCGCAGAGGCCAGCAGAAGGACGCCAGCCGCCAGCGTCAGGATTGCCGAGGTCCACGGCACCGCAGCATTGGCGGCGGGTTTAAGGTCGCGAAGCAGTGACATCAGAGCCTTGTATAAGACAAGTTGCGCATCATTGGCTCAAACAAGCGTTTCATTCGGCTTGCCCTGGCCCGCTCTCTCGCTAAGTTTAGGGTTGGTTCGGAAGACTTGGAGACCGCGATGGCCGATTTCGGCGCCACCGACCTGGATGCATTCCGCGACACGGTGCGCCGCCAGCTGGCGGAGATGTACCCTGCGGAACTGCGGGATCCAGCAGTAAAGTCGGATCCTGAGGCAGTCTGGGGCGGTCGCGCGTTTGTAGGTTCGAAGGATCCGCAAATCACCTGGATGAAGCGGATGGCGGCCAAGGGCTGGACGACGCCGTCGTGGCCCAGCGCCTATGGCGGCGGGGGCCTATCGCCGGACGAGGCCCGGGTGCTCGAGAGAGAACTCGCCGCCGGCAGCTATCGCCCGCCGGTGTTGGCATTCGGGATTTGGATGTTGGGTCCCGTGCTGCTGGAGTACGCAACCGAAGCTCAGAAACTGACCCATCTCAAACGCATCGTGAACGGTGAGGTCCGCTGGTGCCAAGGCTATTCCGAGCCCGGCGCGGGGTCCGACCTCGCCGCCCTTGCAACCAAGTGCGAGGACAAAGGCGATCATTGGTTGATCAACGGCTCAAAGGTTTGGACCAGCTACGCCGACAAGGCGGACTGGTGTTTTTGTCTGGTCCGCACCGATGCGTCCAAGAAGCACGAGGGCATATCGTTCGTACTGATCGACATGACTTCACCGGGCGTCGAGACAAGACCGATCCAACTGATCAGCGGCGAGAGCCCGTTCTGTGAGACCTTTTTCACCGACCTGAAAATTCCCAAGGATCATCTGGTCGGACGGGTGAACGGTGGGTGGGAGATTGCCAAGCGCCTGCTGCAGTATGAGCGCCAGAACATCTCGGCAGGTTTCGGCGAGGGTGGCACAGCGGGCGGCGCATCGGGCGATCTGGCGACCATCGCCAAGCGCTACAGCGGCGATGAAGGCGCGCTTTCGGACATTGACCTCAGGACCCGCATCACCCGCAACAAGATGGACTTCCAGGCGCTGCGCCAGACCATCGGACGCTCGGCAGCGGAGAGCCGGGCCGGGAACGGGCCGTCCGCAGCGACCTCGATCATCAAATACGCTGCAGCTGAATTCGCCAAACACCGCTCCGAGCTGATGATCGAGGCCCTGGGCCACCAGGGCCTGGGCTGGGACGGCCAGTCCTACGATACGCCGGAGATCATGGCGGTGCGCGGCTGGCTGCGAACCAA
Organism: Alphaproteobacteria bacterium; assembly: GCA_043743295.1. Classification (GTDB taxonomy): domain Bacteria; phylum Pseudomonadota; class Alphaproteobacteria; order Caulobacterales; family Caulobacteraceae; genus Phenylobacterium. The sequence continues at coordinate 19,576 of JAYTWT010000566.1, forward strand.
GGCCAATTCGATTGAGGGCGGCACCTCGGAAGTGAACTTAAACGTCGTGGCCAAGCGGGTGCTTGGCCTACCCGACCCCAAGTAGGAGCAAACAGAATGGCCGATTTCGGCGGCGACGTGGACACCTTCCGAGCGGAGGCGAAGGCTTGGCTTGAAGCCAACTTCCCCAAGGCCCTGGCCAAGGATCCGACGGCCCAACTGGCCAAGCTGCAAGCGCAACCCGAGACAGCTGAAGCGCTGGCCTGGCGCCGGGCGATGGGTGCCAAGGGCTGGGGGACGCCGGTCTGGCCCAAATCGATTGGCGGCGGCGGCCTGTCGCGCGACGAGGCGCGGGTGCTGGCTGAAGAAATGGCCAAGATCGGCGCGCGCAATCCCATCGGCGGCATGGGCGTTTCGATGTTCGGCCCGACCCTTATCGAGTACGGCAGCGAGGCGCTGAAGAAGGAGCATTTCCCCGGCATCGTCAGCGGCGACGTCTGGTGGTGCCAGGGCTATTCCGAGCCCGGTGCTGGCTCTGACTTGGCCAGCCTGGCCACCCGCGCCGAGGACAAGGGCGACCATTACCTTGTAAATGGGTCGAAGATCTGGACCAGCGGCGCGCAGTTCGCAGACCGTTGCTACTGTCTGGTGCGGACCGACACGGCCAAGAAGCACGAGGGGATCAGCTTCCTGCTGATCGACATGAAGGCGCCGGGCGTCGAGGTTCGGCCGATCCTGCTGATCAACGGCACCTCACCGTTCTGCGAGACCTTTTTCACCGATGTGAAGGTGCCCAAGGACCAGCTGTTCGGCCCGCTGAATGGCGGCTGGACCATCGCCAAACGGCTGCTGCAGCATGAGCGCGATGGGATCGGCGCGGGACTGGGCGCCGGCAACATTGGCGGCGGGGGGGCTGTGCCGACCATCATCGAGGCGGCCAAAGCCAATATCGGGTTCGAGCCGGACGGGCGGCTCGCAGATTCCGATCTACGGCGGCGGATCACCGAGCATCTGATGGAAAACCGCGCCTTTATGCAGACCGTTCGCCGTCAACAGGAGGATGCTAAGTCGGGCAACGGGCCCTCGAACCTGGCCGCCGCCATGAAGTACGCCGGTGCAAAGATCGCCCAGGAGCGTAACGAACTGCTGGTGGAGAGCCTGGGCAATCAGGGACTGGGCTGGACGCAGAACGGCTTCTCGGAAGGCGAGGTCGGCGCGGTGCGCGGCTGGCTGCGGTCCAAGGCCAATTCGATTGAGGGCGGTAGTTCGGAGATCAATCTGAATGTCCTCTCAAAAAGGGTGCTCGGCCTGCCCGATCCGAAGTAGGATTAGAAAAAGCGGTATATTTGGGAGGATGTGATGGCGGATTTTGGTGGCGAAGTGGAGACCTTCCGGGCGGAGGCTAGCGAATGGCTTGAGGCTAACTATCCAGCATCCCTGCGCGCTGACCCCGAGGCCGGCACGCGGTTGATGATGGGGGGCTTCAAACCCACCGGCGATCATCTGGTCTGGAAACAGCGGATGGCTGAGAAGGGCTGGGGCACGCCGACTTGGCCAAAACAGTACGGCGCAGGTGGCCTAACGCCGGCCGAAGCACGCGTGCTGGGTCAGGAGATGGACCGGATCGGCGCCTACAACCCGATGGTCGGCATGGGCCTGTCGATGTTCGGTCCGACTCTCTTGGAGTACGGCACCGAGGCGCAGAAACAGCGCCATATCCCGCCGATCGTGAAGGGCGAACTGCGCTGGTGCCAGGGCTATTCAGAACCGGGCGCAGGGTCGGACCTAGCCAGTTTGACCACCAAGTGTGAGGACGCCGGGGACCATTGGAAGATCAACGGCCAGAAAATCTGGACCAGTGGCGCACAGTACGCTGACTGGTGCTTCTGCCTCGTGAGGACCGACACGA
>JAYTWT010000567.1:0-7334 GCA_043743295.1 Alphaproteobacteria bacterium
GCCAACAGATGAAGGTCGTTGACCAGGCTGGTGAGGCGCAGCGTTTCGGCCAGCAAGGCCCGGCTGCGGGCTATTGACGGGCGACGGATGCCGTCCAAATGCGCCTCAAGCTCCGCGCGAATGAAAGTCAGCGGTGTTCGCAATTCGTGAGAAATCTGTGCCAACCAACGCCGGCGCGCAGACTCCAAATTCTTTAGCGCGAGCGACATCGCGTTGAGATTGCGCGCCGTATGGGCCAGCTCGGTGATCCCCGGCTCGGTAAGCACAACGCCAAACTGACCGCCTGCGATCCGCGTCGTGATGTCCTGGATATCTGTCAGGGGTCTGGCAAGACGTCTAGCCACCTGCCAAGCGACAAGCGCGGTTGTGAGCGACAGCACTAAGGAAGCAATGGCAAGTCCGCGTGTCTGGCTTGCGAGGAACTGGGCATCGATACCCTCTGGGACAGGCGGCAATGTCAGCCGCGCGATACCTACGGTCTCGCCTTGGATCACCAGTTCGCGCTCGATGAATTTGCCTTCAGGATGCAGAGGCATGCCCGCCACCTGCCGACCCTGCCGATCCAGGACAGCTACGCGAGACTGGAACGCCTCAGGCCCGGGACCGTCCGGGCGAGGGCCGCCGAGCTGTGGTCGTCGTGGAAGCGCTTGCCTGCTGACACCTTCCACGGGCTGGCGCGAACGCCCCAAACGACCTTCAGCGTTCAGGCGGCGAAATATTCGGGGCATCGCGCGCGGATCAGCCGCAAACCGCTCGAGGCCTCCGGCCTCCGCAATATCTGATGCAGCGATGCGAACGAACGCGTCCAACTGCTCACCCTGGCGCGCGGCGAGGTAGTCCGAAAACGTCGCACGCACCGTCAAACCGGACACGGCCGCGACGGCTAAAATTGCTCCAACAGCGAGTAGGAACATGGGCAGAAACAGGGCGCGAGCCAGAGGCACGGTCCGCTTCATCGTGTCCCCAGTCTCCGTGCCCTACGGCGCCAGCCTACACCCGAAACCGCGATTGTGAGGCAATGATGGAGACTGCCAGACTGTTCTGACAGCCTACCGCCAACGCAGGCGTGCGATGCCGTCAGGATCGGCTATATCAACCGCCATGTCCTGGACCCGCCAATACGAAGAGGCCGCGCCACAGCGTGTCAATCGCTGGCTGGCGCAGAGCGGGGTCTGTTCGCGCCGTGAGGCCGAGGGGCTGATCGGGGAGGGGCTGGTCTATATCGACGGCGAGCGGGTCGACGATGTGGGCCGCAAAATCCTGCCCGGGCAGACGTTGACCCTGACGGACAAGGCCGAAGGGCGGCTGGAGGGGTTTACGGCGATCCTGAACAAGCCGGTTGGGTTTGTGTCGGGACAACCGGAGCCGGGCTACACGCCGGCGGTCCGGTTGCTGACCCGTGCGGCGCTGGTCGGCGACAGCGTGACGATTCCGGATACTCAGATGAGCCTGCCGCCGCTGGGGCGGCTGGACATGGACAGTCATGGCCTGCTGATTCTGTCCAATGACGGGGTGCTGGCGAAGGCGGTGATCGGGCCGCAGTCGGAGTTAGACAAGGAATACATCGTCCGGGTCGCAGGCCGAATTGACGAGGAGGTCCTAGGCCATCTTCGCCACGGGCTCAGTCTGGACGGGCGTCAACTTCGTCCCGCGAAGGTGTCAGTGATTCAGGGACAGGTCCTACGGTTTGTTCTCAACGAAGGCCGCAATCGCCAGATCCGGCGCATGTGCGAGCTGATGGAACTGAGGGTGATGGACCTGCTACGCGTGCGGATCGGGCCGTTGTCGATGGGCAACCTGCCAGAGGGCCGCTGGCGGATTCTGACGCCGGCAGAGCGGACGGCGATCATCGATGCCTCTCAAGGCCGCTAGATTTGCGGATTTCGGGTCGAGTCCAGCGGAATAGTCCAGTCCGCGCGGTCCGGCATCTCCTGCAGGATCCACCGCGTCAGCCGTTCATAATGCAGGATGAAGCGGGCGACTTCGGTCTCGGTCATTCCGTGTCCGGTTCTGTCCCTCAGCTTTCGTTCCTGCTCGGCGCGCCAGGCCTGGACCACCTCGAAGCCCGGTGCCGCCAACAGCACGAGATTGTCCAGGCGCGCAAACAGCGCTTGATAAGGCTCGCGCAGTTGTCGGTTCCCGTAGGTTCGCCAGGCACCGCTCGGGTCCTGCGTCCGCTCAAGCGCGTTGATGGGATCAGCGAGTTGAGCCTCGGTCTGGGCCTTGGCCCCGACGCACCAACCTTCGAAGATCACGACGTCGACGGGTCCTTGCGCGGTCGCCCAAGCGCTCTTGGGTTTTCGCTCGTCGAAGGCCTTGTCGAAGCTGGGCAGCGGCGTGGCTTGCGGCAGGGCTAGGCTGTCCAGAATGCTGCAGGCCAGGGCGACATCATGCGTTCCCGGCGGCCCCCGAACGGCGAGCAGTGGATGCACCTTGCCGGCCAGCCATGCGCGAGCTTCGCGGCCAAGGTAGACGTCGTCCAGGGAGAGGCAGACCGCGTTCAGCCCCTCAGATCGGAGCAGGGCCACGGCGGCCGCAGCGATTGTAGACTTCCCCGATCCTTGCGCGCCGCATAACCCCAGCACGATGGTTCGCTGCTTGGCACGATGCAGGGCCGTCGCGCGTGCAGCCATTGGCACGCAGACGTTGTCGAAGGTCAGCCTAAATTGATCTGGAAGATCTTGCTCGGCCAGAAAGGCTTGGAGAACGTCAGGGCTCATCATGCCCGTTGCGCGTAGGCATCCAGCGCGGTGCGAAGGGCCGCGATCAGGTCGGCGGGTGTTTCTAGCCCGATGTGCAGCCGCATCAGAGGACCACCATAGTCGGCAGGCTGGTCGCGAACCTTCAGCTGGGGATCGCACCAGATGGCCAAACTTTCGAAGCCACCCCAGGAAAATCCAAGTCCAAAGACCTTCAATGCATTCAGGAAGGCGTCGACTGCGGCCTGCGGCGCAGGCTTCAAAGCAAAGGCGAAGAGGCCGCAGGCCCCGCTGAAATCCCGTGCCCAAAGCGCGTGACCCGGACAGCCGGGCAGGGCCGGGTGATACATCGCGGCGACCTCCGGCTGGGACCGCAGCCAGTCGGCGATCAGTAGGCCGCTCTCGCCCTGCCGGGCCATCCGGACAGGCAGGGTGCGCAGGCCACGGAGCATGGCGTAGGCATCCTCGCCTGAGACCGCCCATCCCAGGTCGGTGACGCCCCCGGCCAGTGCAAGCGCCAAGTTTGGGTCATTGGTTGCGGCCGAACCCATGAATACGTCCGAATGGCCGCCGACATATTTGGTCAATGCCTGGAATGAGAGATCCAAGCCGTGCGCCAATGGCCGGTAAAGATATCCGGCCGCCCAGGTATTGTCGGCGGCGGTCAGGATTCCCCGCGTCCGCGCCAGCCGGGCTACCTCTGCCATGTCCTGCATCTCAAAGGAGAGGGAGCCGGGTGACTCCATCAGGATCATCCGCGTTGCGGGCGCCGCGGTTTCAACCAACACGGCGGGTGAGATATGCGGATCGAAATAGGTCACCGTGATGCCGAGGCGCTTCAGCACGTTCTCGCAGAACCGTCGCACTGGCTTGTAGACGGTATCAACCACGAGCAGTTCGTCACCCTGCTTCAACAGCGCGAGCAGAGGCCCGGTAATGGCGGCCAGACCCGACGGATAGAGCGTGACGCCCGCAGCACCTTCGAGTTCAGCCAATGCGCTGATTAGGGCCGTCTGCGCCGACAGGCCTGCTCGGCCATAGGTCACATAGTTGTCGTCGTCGTAGAGCGACGCTGCGTTGGGCAGCAGCACTGTAGACCCCTTCTGGATCGGAGGCCCTACGGTCTTCACAAGGGGCGCATCCAGCGCACCAGCGTGGATCAATCGGGTTTCATCGGACATGCGGGGTTGCGGGCCTGCGCGACGCTGGCGAAAGTGCCAAGGTACTTAGAGCCCGAAGCGAGTCTGCGTTTCAAGGAGCAGTAATGATCCGGCGCCTATTAGCGATCGTGGCGCTTGGTGGGGTTTTGAGCGCCTGTGGGGACCGCAAGCCCGCACAGCCGCCGTCTGCGCCTGCCGTCAAGATGGTGAACGTACAATCGGAGTATAGGCCAGCCGTCAGCACGACACTGGCTGCTGTGCGGACCCGGGGCTACCTGATCTGCGGGGTCCATCCGGGCCTACCGGGCTTTGCACTGCCCGATCCACGCGGCGAGTGGCGCGGTTTTGATGTGGATATCTGCCGGGCTGTCGCGGCAGCAACCCTGGGTGATGCCGACAAAGTGCGGTTCGTCACGGTCGGTGGCGCGGACCGATTCTCTGCGCTGCAGACCGGTCAGATCGATATTTTGTCCCGGAACACCTCGGTGACCTTCGCCCGTGCGGCGGGGCTTGGTCTTAGTTTTCCGGTGACGACTTACTATGACGGCCAAGGGTTCTTGGTTCCGAAGGCCTTAGGTTTGAACAGCGCCGAGGAACTCTCAGGTAGCCGGATTTGCGTGCAGGCCGCGACAGCCAGCCTCGGCAATCTGGAAGACTACTTCCGGGTTCGCGGTATGACCTTCAAAGCCGTCGTCGTGCCTACAGAAGCTAAAGCGCGGCAAACCTATGACGCCGAAGGGTGCGACGCCTTCACGGCAGATGTCTCGGCGCTGGCGGCGTCGCGGTCGTTGATGAGCAATCCCCGCGCGCACGTCATCCTGCCCGACGTGATCTCCAAGGAACCGTTGGGCCCGGTTGTGCGCCGCAGCGACCCCGTCTGGGGCGAGATTGTGCGCTGGACGGTCAATGCCACCCTTCTGGGCGAAGAACTGGGGTTGTCCTCTCGAACCGTGGCCGAAGCGCGGGAGACGGCGACGGATCCGGAAACCCGCCGCCTGTTAGGATTGGAGGGAAACCTTGGCCCGCTTTTGGGGTTGAAGCCGGACTGGGCGTATCAGGTGATCCGTCAGGTCGGGGCCTACCATGAGATCTTCCGTCGCGACCTCGGCGAAGACTCGGCACTCCTGCTGGACCGCGGGCTCAACGCGCTTTGGCGCGCGCCGGCTCGGGGGCTGATGTACGCACCGCCGATGCGGTGATGAGGGTTAGAGGTCCAGGCGCATGGCCCAGCGATCCTTCAGGCCTCGCGCCGCTTCGCTGGCCAGCGCACGCTGAATCTCGCCAGGCGCCTCGTCGGTCGGCCACTCGTGGAATCCCAGGCTGGCATAGAACGGCCCGTTCCAGGGGATATGGCGAAAAGTCGTCAGGCTGAGACAGACAAATCCGTTGGTCCGCGCCCAAACGATGAGGTCGGATAGCATTTGCCGACCGATCCCCTTGCCTTGCAGATCCCGCGAAACATCAATTTCATCGATATGAAGTCTCGTGCCGTAGGCGCTGGCCGCCAGGAACGCTGTAACGCGACCCGCATCCTCGGCGACCCACAAGGTCCCAGCCTCCATTCGGGACCACCAAGCTTCGACGGGCGTGAAGTCTCGGAATAGGTCTGCGGGAACCTCCATCCCTTCAAAAGCTGATGCGGCGGACAGTTCGATCTGCGGCAGGGCGGCAAGATCGGCATCTTGGGCGAGGCGGAATTCTATGGATCAAGCTCCGGTGACGATGGCGGTATCAGGGCGACCGCCCCATTCCGTCCACGATCCGTCATACACGGCCACATCATGCCGACCAAGCCGCGCTAGGGCCAGGGCCAGGATTGCTGCGGTGATCCCGGAGCCGCAACTGGTGATGATAGGACGGCCCAAGTCGACGGCTTTGAAGACATCTCGTAGGGCATCTGCAGGCCTGAGTGCCCCCTCCGCAGTGACGACGGTGCCAAAGGGGACGTTCAGTGCCCCCGGCATGTGGCCGGAGCGCAGGCTGGCGCGCGGCTCGGGCGTTTCGGCACTGAAGCGCGTTGCGGATCGGGCGTCGATAATCTGGGCGGCCTGATCCTCAATCCGGGCGGCCACCTCGGCCAAGCTAGCCACCAGCTCCATCTTGAACGCCGTGTGCACGGGTACGGCCCTCGGTGAGGGCGTTGCGGTTTCCACAGGCAGTCCCGCCGCAATCCAGGCCGGCAAGCCGCCGTCCAGGACGAAGACCTGAGGGTAGCCCATAGTCCGAAGCATCCACCAGACGCGAGGTGCCGAATAGATGCCGTGAGCGTCGTAGACGACCGTTGTCGCATCTGGGCTCAATCCCAGGTTGCCGACCGCCTCGGCGAACGCCTCCGGCGTCGGCAGCATATGCGGCAGGTCGGTCGTCGGATCGGCGATGGCGTTTATGTCGAAGAACACGGCACCCGGAATGTGCGCGGCAACATAGCTGTCGCGGCCATGACCAGTCTGGCCCACCAAAGGCAGGGTCGCATCGACGATACGAATATTCGGATCACTCAGCCGCGCAGCCAGCCAATCGGGGGAAACGACGGGATCGATCATTCCAGCCACCTTGGTACGGGTAGTCCCTTTTCAATCAGGAACGCAGGGTTGAAAATCTTGGACTGGTAACGCTGTCCGTGGTCGCAAAGAATAGTCACGATGGTGTGGCCGGGCCCCAGGTCCTTGGCCATCCGAATGGCCCCGGCCACATTGACTCCCGTGGATCCGCCCATGACCAAACCTTCGAATTCCAGGAGATCAAAGATCGCCAGCAGCATCTCTTCGTCGGAAATCCGGTAGGCGCGATCTATGGCGAGCCCTTGTAGATTGGCGGTGATCCGGCCTTGGCCGATGCCTTCGCTGATAGAGCTACCTTCCGACTGGAGTTCGCCGTCGGTGTAGTAGGCGTACAGCGCCGCGCCATGGGGGTCAGCGAGGCCGATCTTAATCTTGGGGTTGTCGGCTCTGAGCGCTTGCGCCACCCCGGCCAGGGTGCCGCCCGAGCCGACGGCGCAAATGAACGCGTCAACGTTGCCATCCGTTTGACGCCAGATCTCAGGGCCGGTGCCCTCTGCATGTGCCCGGCGATTGGCGACATTGTCGAACTGGTTGGCCCAGATCGCGCCATGCGCCTCTTTTGCGTCAAGTTCCGCCGCCAAACGACCGGAATACTTCACATAGTTCATATCGTTGGAATATGGGACCGCATCCACCTCGACCAGGTCAGCGCCATAGAGCCGGATAGCGTCCTTCTTCTCTTGGCTCTGCGTGCGCGGGATAACAATCGTGCAGGTGTAGCGAAGCGCCTTGGCGACCATGGCCAGGCCGATCCCGGTGTTCCCGGCTGTACCTTCGACGATCCGGCCGCCGGGACGAAGCAGGCCCTTGGCTTCTGCATCCCGCACCATATGCAAGGCGGCCCGGTCTTTCACAGACTGGCCGGGGTTCATGAACTCAGCCTTGGCCAGAATCTCGGAGCCCGTGAGTTCGCT
>JAYTWT010000568.1:0-1651 GCA_043743295.1 Alphaproteobacteria bacterium
GGCGAACTCACCCGTACAGACGTGGCTCAGTCACAGGCGCGTCTGGCTCAAGCCCAGGCACTCATGCAGTCCGCCGTCTCTCAGTTGGCGTCCACGCGGGCTTCTTATGCAACCTTGGTGGGGCAGAATCCCGGTGACCTCGCGCCGGAACCATCGCTGGCCTACATGCTGCCGGCCGATCCGGACGAGGCCTATAAGGTCGCCGAGAGCTACAATCCCCAGCTTCGTGCCCAGCAGTATACTGAGCAGGCCAGCCGGGCGCGGATCGCCGGCGCGCGGGCCGAACACATGCCTTCGGTCTCAGCCAATCTGTCGGTGCTGCACAGCGGTGTCGTCGATCCCTTCGATCCCCGCGATAACTTCGGCCGTTCGATCAGTGCGCAGATCACCGCCACGGTGCCGCTGTTCTCCGGTGGCCAGGTCACCTCGCGTGTTCGCCAAGCGGTCGAGCGCAACAACGCTGACCGCATCACGATAGATGGCCTGCGCCGCAACGTGCAGCAGGGCGTGACCCAGTTTTGGAGCCAGCTGACCGCTGCGCGGGCGAACATCGCCTCCAGTGAACTTCAGGTCAGCGCTGCACGCATCGCCGCCGAGGGTACGCGACAGGAACAACAGGTGGGCCTGCGCACCACCATCGATGTGCTGAATGCGGAGCAGGAACTGCGTCAGGCAGAGCTCAACCAAGTCAGTTCGCGCCGCGATGAGTATGTCGCCTCGGCCAATCTGCTGGCCACCATGGGCCGCCTTGAGGCGCGCAACTTGATCCCCGGCACGCCGACCTACGACGCGGCCAAGAACTTCCGCAAGCTGCGCATGACCTGGGGCTGGGTGCCCTGGGAAGAGCCCGTCGGTATCGTCGACCAAGCCCTGACCCCCTGGCCCGCCAAGCCTCCGGCGGAGAAGCCGTTAGAGCCAACCTTCGCCCCGGGACTAACGCCACCGTCGAAATAGTCTGCGGCGTGATGCCACGTCTGAAGCAGGAAATTGCAGGATTGCGCGGGCACGCTTAGGGTCCGTTCAAGACTCACATTCCGGGCGGCCGAATCATGTCTGAGACCACCTCGCAAGAACCGACGATGGAGGAGATCCTCGCGTCGATCCGCCGGATCATTTCCGAAGACGATGCGCCGAGCGGCGGCGAGGCGGATGCAACGGCAGACGAAACAGAGGCTTCGGCACTATCCGATCCGGAACCCTTGGATCCTGAGCCGGAAGCCGAAGTCGCGGCGGAAGCCGTGACACCCGTCCCAGTCCTGGACGATCCTCCGCCGATGGCTTTGATTCCGGACGTAGATGATGACGATGACCTAGAGCTGACCCAGAAGGTTGAGACCCTGGGTGACCTCGACGTTTTTGAGGCCGACGAGCCACAGCCCGCCCCTGTCGCGGTAAAGGAGGTCGTCAATCTGGTCAGCGATCAGGTTGCCGCTGCGGCTGCCGCCAGCTTCGGACATCTGTCGGCGAACATCGGCATGCCGCCATCCGGCCACACGTTGGAAGATGTTGTGCGCGAGATGCTGCGGCCGCTGCTGCAACAATGGCTCGATAGCCATCTGCCGACCATCGTGCAGGAAGCCGTGCAGACCGAAGTCGAACGCATCGCCCGTGGTCGAGTACGCTAGCGTCTTAGAATTCCACTCATCCCTTA
>JAYTWT010000569.1:0-3674 GCA_043743295.1 Alphaproteobacteria bacterium
CTGTAACGTCGGATGGTCGGGTCGTATTTCTCGCCGGTGCCGGTCTTGCCGCCAACCTGCAAGCCCGCGACGTTTGCCGACTTGCCGCTGCCGCCGGTGACATTGGCCCGCATGATCGACAGCATTTGCAGCGAGGTCTTCTCCGACACCACCCGTGGGCCATCGACCTTGGTGCCGGCCGGCAGCTTACGGATCGTCATCGGGATCAGTTTGCCGCCGTTGAGCACCGCGCCATATGCCCGGGCCAGGGCCAGTGGGGTGACGTTGATTCCATGCCCGAACGAAGTTGAGGCGACGGCATCGTCGTTCCAGACCTTAGGCGTCAACGGTCGGGCACTCTCAATCAACTCAACCTTGGCCGGAGATGTCAGGCCCAGCCCATTGAAATAATTTCCCATTCGTTGCGGACCAACCGCTTCAGCCAACTTGGCGGTCCCAATGTTGGAGGAATGCTGGAACACCTCGACTAGGGTCAGGATCTTCCGCGCGGCGTGATAGTCGTGGATCGTCCGATAGCCCAGCTGGAAGGGGAAGCGCGCGTCGAAGGTGCTCTTAGGAGTGGCCACCCCACTATCCAGGCCGATGGCGACCGTGAACGCTTTGAAGGTCGAACCCATCTCAAAGACCGACGCCGCCGCGCGGTTGGTCCGGGAATAGTCGCTGGATTTTCCGGGCTTGTTCGGATCGAACACCGGCCAGCTGCTCATGCCCAGGACTTCGCCGGTTTGAATGTCGGTGACGATGCCCACGGCACCGCGCGGCGTGAACTCAGCAACGGCCTTATAGAGCTCGTCCTCCAGCGCGCCTTGGATTCGCAGATCGATGGACATCGCCACCGAGCCGCCTTTCAGCGCGGCGGTGCGGACGTCGTCATTGAACGCAGCCTCAGCGCCCGAAAGCCCTTCGCCGCTGGGATCGGCATAGCCAATGATGTGCGCCGCAGTCGTGCCCAGCGGATAGACCCGGCGCTGTTCCGGCTCGAAGCTGACACCCGGCAGTCCCAGTTCGTGGACCCGGTTGCGCTCGCCGGGATTAAGCGAACCAACCACAAACACTCGCCGGTTTCCTCGCAGCGCGCGCTCCAGTCGCGCGGGGTCCAGATCGGGCAGAATGGTCAGCAGACCCCGGCGGGTCTCGGCTTGGTCCCATATTTCCCGCGGGTCGACGTATAGGCCATAGTGCAGGAGGTTCGCCGCCAGCATCTGGCCATTTCGGTCCACCAAGTCGGCGCGCGAACTGCCGGTCGGTGCTGACGCCCCAAGGCTGCGGGCGGCATCCGAGAACAGCGCCGCGCGCGTCGCACCCACCGCCAGCGTGACGAACAACAGACAGAACATCGCCAGGACGAAGAATATCCGAAGGCGCGTATCGTCCTCGGCGCGGCCTGAAGCCCGCGCGCGCTCGAACGCATGCTCAAGGCCCCAGATGCGCTCGATCAGCCAGCGCGGCAGTCCGGTCCGCCCCAGAGATGCCGCGTTCAAACTCATCGCGTCGCCTCAGCCAGCTGGGCGGGTGCTGCTTCGGCAGGCGGCGGCGGCGGGACGCCGGGAATCGAACCGGCGCCATCCACCATAGAGGCCACAGCTGAGACGGCCTCGGCCTTGGGCGCCGCACCCAGCCGGGCCAATTCAGCCAGTTGCCCCGCCGATGCCTCCCGGATCGCCGGTACCGGCGCCATCTTCAGATAGGTCACCGACAAGCGCTCGATCCGTCCCGGCTGTTCGAGGTGCGCGACCTCCGCCTGCAGCATGCGGATATGGCCCTTCTCATCGCTGATCTGGCGCTCGATGTTGGCGATTTCGGCCCGCTCACCGCCGGCCAGAGTCTTGGCCAGATAGACACCGATGATGATCAGAATCAGCAGGCCGATCCCGAACAGGTCCAGCATCCGAAATCCTCGGACGCGGCGGGTAAAGACGTTCATGCCGCAGCCCTCCACGGTTCCGCATCGGTGCGCACAGCGGCCCGTAGCTTGGCCGACCGCGCCCGCGGATTGGCCGACGTCTCAGCCGGCGCCGGACCTTGCGTGCCGTTGAATTTAAGCTGGAAACTGGGCGTCGCGCCGATCTCGACCGGAGGCGCGTACCGCGATCCGGCCGGAGTTCGCCCGGACCGCAGCGATAGGAAGCTCTTCACGATCCGGTCTTCCAGAGAGTGGAAGGTGACGACACACAGCCGCCCGCCGGCCTTCAGCGCCCGCTCTGCGGCAACAAGCCCGGCTTCCAGTTCGCTCAGCTCTTCGTTCACCGCGATCCGCAAGCCCTGGAACGTTCGGGTCGCAGGATGGATCTTGGCGCCGCGGCGGCCGCCCAGGGCATTTTCCACAAACTCGGCCAACTCCAGGGTCCGGCGGAACGGTTGTTCTGCACGACGGCGGACAATGGCGCGTGCGATACGGCGACTCTCCCGCTCTTCGCCATAGACGAAGATGATCCGCGCCAATTCTTCCTGATCCGTGGTGTTGACGATCTCTGCGGCCGAGGGTCCGTCGCCGCTCATCCGCATGTCCAACGGACCGTCATGCATGAACGAGAACCCACGCTCAGCCTGATCAATCTGCATGGACGAGACCCCAAGGTCCAGGGCGACACCGTCGACAGAGGCATCACCCAGCAGGCCCGCCATTTCCGAGAACCGGGCCTCGATCAGCCTGAAACGATCCGACGGCAGATCGGTGGCAAAGCCAGCGACGGTGGGATCGCGATCAAATGCGACCACCTTGGCACCCGTCGCCAGGATGGCGCGTGAATACCCTCCGGCCCCGAACGTGCCGTCGACCACGGTGTCGCCCGGACCGACCGCTAAGTTGTCGATCACTTCGCGCATCAGGACGGGAACGTGCGGCGCGCTCATGCGGCACCCCCCAGACGGCGGTCACGTTGCCGCGTTCGCATGTCGGCAATGCCTTGGCGCGCAAACACCCGATCGCCGGGCAACTGAGCCAGATAAGCCCCGCGCTCCCAGATCTCGAAGCGGTCGCGCATGCCGACGACGGCGACCCAGTCGGTCAGGCCATATTGCTCGCAAAGGCTTTCCGGCAGGGTGATGCGCCCGGCGGTATCAAACGACAGCCGCTGCATCGCGCCGAACACGCTGCGCTCGATGGAGTCGCGTAGCTCGTCGCCGAACTCCAACTCGTCGGCCATCGCGCCATAGCGGTCGAATAAGGCTTGGCCGCCACCCTCAAGGCAGTTCGATCGGATCGAGGGAAAAATGAAGACGCCGTCCGTCGGACCTGAGATCGGCGACCCCGAGAGCGCGGCGCGGTAATCCTGCGGCACAACGATGCGCCGCTTTGCGTCCAGCTGTTTCTCGAAGGTCGAGAGAAACATCTTGCCGAATGACCCCTTGCCGCCGCCACCGCTCCGCTAGGTCCCAACCCGCAGCGATTTGGTTAGCGAATAGTTTCTGGGATAGCATGCGCCCTAGTGGGCTTCAATGACACTGAATGCCATTTCAAGCGAAATCTTACCCATTGAGGCCGAAATTCGGCGGGCCGAAGTAAATATTCACAGAACATACTTAGAACGAAAGATTAACGGCCAAGCTCCACCGCTCCGTGTGGCCTCCGAGCGACGCAGATGTTGAAAAGATCAGACGGCCTATAAGCCGGGTTCTGTGCCGCCCCGCTTGCGCAGGACGCGACGGTCATTCCTCTGGACCGGCCCTTGCGG
>JAYTWT010000570.1:0-5307 GCA_043743295.1 Alphaproteobacteria bacterium
TTCCAGGGCATGAACGCGACCAGCGCGTTACGGCCCAGGGCCAGTTCGCCCAGGTCGGTCGAAGGACCATCAGCGACCACGTCGCCAGCCTGGATTACATCGCCCACGCGGACCAGCGGACGCTGGTTGATGCAGGTCGAGGTGTTGGAACGCTGGAACTTCTGCAGACGATAGATATCGACGCCCGGCTTGGTGGGGTCGGTCTCTTCCGTCGCGCGGACGACGATGCGGGTACCGTCGATTTGTTCGACCACGCCAGGACGGCGGGCCACCACAGCGGCACCCGAGTCCACAGCTACGACGCCTTCCATACCCGTGCCGACCAGCGGCGCGTCCGACTGGACCAGCGGCACAGCCTGCTTCTGCATGTTCGAGCCCATCAGGGCGCGATTGGCGTCATCGTTTTCCAGGAACGGGATCAGCGAGGCGGCGACAGAGACGACCTGACGCGGCGACACATCCATCAGATCGACCTGATCACGCGGCAGCAGGCCCGGCTCGCCATTGATCCGGCCTGGGACCAGATCATCGACAATCACGCCGTCTTTGAGCTTAATATTGGCCTGGGCGATGACGTGCTTCGCCTCTTCCATCGCGGACATATAGACGACCTCTTCAGTCGTCTTGCCGTCCTTGATCCGGCGATAGGGCGTTTCGATGAAGCCGTACTTGTTGACCACCGCGTGGGTGGCCAGCGCGTTGATCAGGCCGATATTCGGGCCCTCCGGCGTCTCGATAGGGCAGATACGACCATAGTGGGTCGGGTGCACGTCGCGCACTTCGAAGCCCGCACGTTCCCGCGTCAAACCACCCGGGCCCAAGGCCGATAGACGCCGCTTGTGGGTGATCTCCGAAAGCGGGTTGGTCTGGTCCATGAACTGGCTGAGCTGTGACGAGCCAAAGAACTCGCGCACCGCCGCCGCCGCAGGCTTGGCGTTGATCAGGTCGTGCGGCATGACCGTGTCGATATCGACTGAGCTCATGCGTTCCTTGATGGCCCGCTCCATGCGCAGCAGACCGACGCGGTACTGGTTTTCCAGCAGTTCGCCGACCGAGCGGACCCGGCGGTTGCCGAGGTTGTCGATATCGTCGATTTCGCCGCGACCGTCGCGAAGGCCGACCAGGGTCTGCAGCACGGACAGCACGTCTTCTTTGCGCAGGATGCGCATGTCGTCAGGGCAATCCAGTTCCAGGCGCATGTTCATCTTCACACGACCGACCGAGCTCAAGTCATAGCGCTCGCCGTCGAAGAACAAGCTCTTGAACATCGCCTCGGCCGCTTCCACCGTCGGTGGCTCGCCGGGACGCATGACACGATAGATATCGAACAGCGCATCTTCGCGCAGGGTGTTCTTGTCCACGCGCAGGGTGTTGCGGACATAAGAGCCGATGGTCACGTCATCGATGTCCAGGACATCCATGTTGTGGAAGCCCTGGGCTTCCAGCGAGGCCAGCAGTTCGACGTCTAGCTCGTCGCCAGCTTCGGCGTAGATTTCGCCGGTTTCGACATTGACCAGATCGCGCGCCAGATAGCGACCGTTGAGGGCCTCCGGCGGCAGGACCAAGGTCTGCAAGCCGGCATCGGCGAAACGCTTGGCGTTGCGCGCCGAGATCTTGGTGCCAGCGGGGGCAATCTCTTCGCCCGTCTCATCGTTGATCAGCGCGAAGTCCGGCTTCACACCGCGCCAGCGCTCGGGCTTGTAGGCGGTCGACCAGCCCGCCAGCTTCTTCACGTAGCTGACAGTCTCGTAGAACGTGGAGAGAATCTCCTCCCCGTCCATGCCCAGGGCCATTAGGAAAGTCGTGGCGGGCAGCTTACGACGACGGTCGATGCGGACGTAGACGATGTCCTTGGCGTCGAACTCAAAGTCCAGCCATGACCCGCGATAGGGGATCACTCGGGCGGCGAACAACAGCTTCCCCGACGCGTGGGTCTTGCCCTTGTCGTGATCGAAGAAGACGCCGGGCGAACGGTGCATCTGGCTGACGATGACCCGCTGGGTCCCGTTGACGATGAAGGTGCCCTTCTCCGTCATGAGCGGGATATCGCCCATGTAGACGTCCTGCTCCTTGATGTCCTTGACCGAGCGGGCGCCGGTTTCCTCGTCGGTCTCGAACACGATGAGGCGCAGCTTCACCTTCAGCGGCGCCGCATAGGTCATGTCGCGCTGGACGCACTCTTCGACGTCGTACTTCGGCTCTTCGAACTCGTAAGAGACATATTCGAGCACGGCGCGCTCGTTGAAGTCCTTGATCGGGAAGACCGAGCGGAACACCGCCTCGATACCTTCTTCCTTGCGATCAGGCGCGCGGGTCTCGCGCTGCAGGAACTGTTCGTAAGACGAGCGCTGAACCTCGATCAGGTTCGGCATTTGCACGGCTTCGGGGATGCGGCCGAACGAGTAACGGATCCGCTTCTTGCCGGTGAAGGATTGCGCCATTTTTATCCCTTGAGGACGACGGGAACGGACTCCCGGCGTCAAAATGTCTTTGTCCTGCGTCCACCCTCGGTCATCCCTTGCGGGACACCGGACGCTGGAAGGCTCCCCGTGTCGTCGGGAGCGCCTCTTCGCAGGGCCAGGGTGGGACCATGCCTCGAGACTTGCACGCGCGAATGCCGCATCGATACGGATAGGAATCGAAAGCTATTTCGCGGACCGGTGCAGATAGGGCACTTCGCGGCCCTTGTGAAGCCCCTGCCCGCAGAAATTGCCGGAGACGGGTGCTCGGATCCGGCCCAGCGCCCGTCTCCATCCTTCGATGCCAGCCTCTCAGCTGTGCTGGACCTCAGCTTCTCCGCGCAACGGTCGCCACGCAACCCGCGCATAATTCGCGTGATACTGCGGATGCTCCGTGCCCATCCAACGATCCCACCAAGTGAACCAGGCTGCGTAATTATGGCGCGCTTGGCCGTGGTGCAGGTCGTGATGCACCGTCGTGGTCATCCAATCCAGCATTGGGCGACCGTCGGAGCGGGCGGGCATCAGCTCATAGCCGGAGTGCAGAAGCGTGTTGCGGAAGATCTGGTGCAGCATGAAGAATGGAATGGCGGCCCACGGCGTCGGCACGATCAGCGGCCAGATCAGCACGAAGAGCACCATCAGCACCGCCTCGCCAAGGTCGAAACTATAGGCGGTAAAGGGCGATGGATTGTGACTCAAGTGATGGCGGCGATGAAACGTGCGGAACTGGCGTGGGTGATGCATCCAACGGTGGGTCCAGTAGATATAGGCGTCTTGGCCGACGATCATGAGGAGTACACTAATGATCAGCCAGGGCAGTCCCCAGGATTGCGCCATGTCGCTCATCGGGTAGACACCCGCCCGTTCCAGTAAATTGATGCCAACGCTAACCGTCGAGAATACGGTGATCGATCGGACGGAATAGAAGAACTCGATCAGAAGTTGGCCGCGCCGCGGGACTTGGTGCCGTATCTTACGGGGACGTAACAGGGCTCCAAGCGTGAGCCAAAGCACCACCCACACCGCAATGGCGAAGGTCACATATCGCGTCAGATCTACTCTGACGCTCGACAGCCACATGGGGCCTAGGTCGTTCAGCAGCCAGTCCATACTCAGTTCCTTGTGGTCGATGTCACAAGGAAAAGGGACCGCAGCAGCGGCGTCTCACCAAAGCCGGAAAAGCCTCGCCGATTCCGAAATCAGACGGCTTCTTGCATATCCGGCGATGTCAGGAGCGCTTGGCGACGCCACTCGGTTGGCGTACTGCCGGTGGCGGCACGGAAGGCTCGGTTGAAGGGGCCCAGCGAACCATAGCCCAGCTCAAAGGCGATCGCCGCGACCGTGGTGCGCGCCTCACGGGGGTCGCCCAGCCGGGTCTTTGCCGCCTCAATGCGGTAGCTATTCACGAAATCCGCAAAATTTCGGTAGCCTAGACGCTGGTTGATCAGTCGGCGGAGACGATGTTCCGGCACCTTCAATTCCCCGGCTACCGTGCCGATGGTCAAGCCTTCACGCCGCCAGCCGTCCGCACTCATTAGGGTGCTCAGATCTCCTAACATCAGCCGCTCAGCTGCCTCGGATCGTGCGTCGGTGCCGACCGGCGTCTTTCGTACGGCACTGAACACCGTCAAGCGTGGCTGCAGGAACAGGACCCCGCCCGCCACCATCACAAGCGCCGTAATCGCGATCCCATAGAGCCCACCGGTCATGAAAGGTCGCAAATCGCCATGCGGTGCAAACCGGCTCGAAAGTCCGATGATCACGTTCGCTACCGCGAGAATTCCTGCGAACCCCAACACCAACCCACGCAGGCGTCGACGTGACTCGAGCAGATCACCCGACCAGCCCAGGAAGATCAGCAGGACAACGTGAGCCGAGAGCATTGCGCCTAAGATGTTTCTCGAAGCCCAAAGCCAGGTGCGCTGCGGTTCGGGCAGAACCAGGCAGACCAGCGCCGCTACCAGCAAGATCGCCGCCGGAGCCCAACGCATGGCGGTCAGGGGACGATCCTCGAATACAACGGCGGCAAACATCCAGAACATGCCCGCAACCGGATAAGCAGGCAGGTCGATCAGCACCTGCCCTTGCCCAAGTACCGCGCGCAGAACCTGAGACTCTGAGATCATCCAGCAGGCAATGCTGAAACTGACCAATGCGGTCACCACGCGCACATCTCGCGCCGCCGCACTGGTCAGAAAACCCAGGCCAACGACGATGATCGCGCCCACGGCGACCCCACGAAGCAGCATATCGATCAGGGTGATGGAGTCGGTCACAGCCGCACCCTAGCATGCCTACCGGCACGGCAAAGTGAAGCCGTGGTCATGAAAACGAAGCGCCTCAGGAGGTGTCCTCGGCGCTCACGAGACAAGCCGAAAAACGAAAACAGGCCCAGAGGTTTCCCTCCGGGCCTGCACGAAATCGCCGCGAAGTCTCGCGGACGCAGTCTTATTTGATCGAGACAGTCGCGCCAGCTTCGGTCAGCTTCTTGGCGACGTCGTCGGCAATCTGCTTGGACACGTTTTCGACGACGTTCGCGGGTGCAGATTCGACGAGGTCCTTGGCTTCTTTCAGGCCGAGGTCCGGACGAACGCCACGAACTTCCTTGATCACGTTGATCTTCTTGTCGCCACCGGCGGTCAGAACAACGGTGAACTCGGTCTGCTCTTCGACGGCTTCAACCGGAGCAGCAGCGCCAGCGGCGGCGGCAACGGCGACCGGAGCGGCGGCGGAGACGCCCCACTTTTCTTCCAACAGCTTGGAGAGCTCAGCAGCTTCCAGGACGGTCAGGGCGGACAGGTCGTCCACCAGCTTTTCGAGATTGGCCATTTGGTTGGTTCCTTTG
>JAYTWT010000571.1:0-1775 GCA_043743295.1 Alphaproteobacteria bacterium
GCATTGGTCTTGCCATTCGGGACCAAAGCAAGCCGTGGCGCGCGGCCTTCATAGGCCTCCGGAAGCCGCGAGATGACCTCACGCACTGTCCCGTCGCCTCCATCGATCACCACCAGATCGATGCCCTCGGACGCAAAGCGCTTTAGATCCTGGAACAGCTGAGCGGGATGTTCCGGGACAATGTCCCGCACGCCGGGGGGCAACGAAGTACGGCCTGCCCCCTTATTGCGGTGGCTCTTCGGATTCCAGATCAGGCCTACCTGGGTCACTTCGTTAGCCAGGAGACAACGCGACCTCGTCCCAGGGCTAATCCCTGAACCACTTGCACAGCGTGGACGATCAGGCAGATCCCCGTCCAAACGCCGACCAGGAACAGGCCGAGGTGGGGCGCGCCCAGCGCCCACGCCGGCGTCAGAATCAATAGATTCGGGTTTCGCCGGGCCGTGATCAGCCGGAAGAAGCTATCGAACGGTCTCCAAGCGTGGACGTGAATGCCGAAGAGGCCGAGGAATATGCCCTCCTCCACCCGCTGCAGGACGTACCCGCCGAGGATCACGGCCAGCGTGAACTCAGCATACGGCACCACAAGGCCCAATTGCTGACAGCCAACATACCAGGCGAACCACCAGAATGGCGGGTGGATAAGGTCGATTCCATGGTCGAAAACACCGCCGATGGGCGAGGAGGTCAGCGTCACTCTGGCAAGCTTACCGTCGACGGTATCAAGGAAAGTCATGATCCACGCGCACACCAGGCCCGGACCGAACTGCCCAATCCAGAAAAGCCAAAGTGCCGACAATACAAACAGAAAGCCGACAAAGGTCACGTGGTTAGGTCGAAGTCGCGCAAGCGCGCACCAACGGGTCACGATCCGCGCCGGGGTCGGCCAGACGTACTTGGTAACGATGTCGGTCACGCCCTTGTAGGAGCCCGCGAACGTCCGGCGCTCGACCGCATCGACCGTACCCTTAGTCAAGCGCACCAATACCGGCGGCTCACGTTTGCGCAGTTCGTCATTGTAGGCCAGTTCGCCCGGCGTCAGTCGCGTAAGGGCGCTCGGGACGCTGCCACTCTGCATCGCGTGTGCGACTTCGGCGACCTGTTCGCTACGGACATTGGCGGCCACCGCCTCCCCTGTTTCCGCAACCATGACCGTGCCGGGTCGCTTGGCCAGTGTCGCCAGCAAGATCTCGTCATAGACCCAGTCGCCCAACACAAGCACGACCTGGCCTTTCGGCGGCAGGGCGTCGACGACCTGTGTTCCGAGACGGGCGAAGGTTCGGCGCAGCCGCTCAGCCGCGCTCATGCCCCAAATCTGGGCATCGCTGGCACCCAAGATCATCGCAATGCAGGTCGGAATCGCCTCTTCGGTCGTCTGCAACAGCCTCGCCGCCTCTCACCCGAGTCAATGGCATCTGATACCCAGGCCCGAGTGCATAGGAAAGCGTTGGCTCAGAAACGCTGACTCGCTAGCGGAAATACCGCGTCTGAATGGTAACAACCTTCTCGCCGGGGCCCGTCGCGAACCGGGCCGCAGACAGAGGCGGAAGTCCGACTTTGGTCTCCGGATTATTCGAAAAGCCGAACCCCTCGGCGGGCAAGCCGACCATTGTCCGATTGAATTTCCGGTCCGTGTTTTCGTCGTGGTAGATCGCGATGGCATAGTTGCCGGGCGGAACCCAGAAGCAGGCGCGCGTCACGGCAAGCGCCTTGGTTCGCACACGTGCCAACTTGCCGCCTTTCGCCAGGAACCGGCGCTTATCGTCAGGATAGAC
>JAYTWT010000572.1:0-2785 GCA_043743295.1 Alphaproteobacteria bacterium
GCCGCCGCGCTTCTCGGGCGTCAAACATCGTATCCGACGAGAACACTGAGATCCGCGCCTCGGGGAATAGCTCGCGCGCTTCCTCCTCGACCCGTTCCACGCCAGGGCCGATGGAGACCAAGCTATCCTTAGCGCCGCAGTGCGGACAAGCCGCCGGCTTGGGCATCGAGAACCCGGTAAGGTGGCAAACTAGGCGGCCAGTATAGCGGTGCTCGACCAGCCAGCTGTCGGTGTCGGGCGCGGTCATCCGCTGGCCGCAGATCTTGCACAGCACGAGCGGCGCATAGCCTCGCCGATTGAGGAACAGCAGGCTCTGCTCACCCCGCGCCCAAGTCTGCGCCATCGCCTCGCGAAGCGGCGGTGATAGCCAATGCTGCGCGTCGGGCGGCGTCTCTCGAAGGTCGACCAAGCGGATGTCTGGCATTTGCGCAACGCCGTGCCTCGACGTTAATCTTAGCCACAGATAGCGACCCTGTTCCGCATTTCGCAGGGTCTCAAGCGACGGCGTCGCCGAGGCCAGGATCACCGCTGCCCCTTCGATGCGCCCCCTTACGATGGCCAAGTCGCGGCCCTGGTAGATGAAGCCCTGTTCCTGCTTGAACGAGGTGTCGTGCTCTTCATCGACCACGATCAGGGTTAGCTTGCAAAACGGCAGGAACAGCGCTGACCGCGCCCCGACCACGATCCGGCAGCGGCCACTGGCGACCGCGTCATAGACCCGACGGCGGGCCGGCGGCGCGACATCGGTGTGCCACTCCCCCGGCTGGGCCCCGAATCGCTCAGCGACGCGGGCGATCACCGCCTGGGTCAGCGCGATCTCTGGCAGGAGGATCAAGACCTGTCCGTCCGGATCCGCCGCAAGCGCCGCCGCCGCTGCCTCAAGATAAACTTCGGTCTTGCCCGAACCCGTTACGCCGTCCAACAGCGCCACACCGAACGCCCCGGCGCTTGCCAGTTCCGCCAGCACCTTTGCCGCCGCAGCCTGGCTGGCGTTGAGGGTCGCACCGTTCAGATCCAGGTTCGGCGGGTCGAAAGCAGCCTCGACGACCACGTCGTTCAAGACCAACACACCTTCGTCCAGCAGACCTTTGACGACACCGGATGAGACGCCCGCCGCTCGGGCCAAGCCCGCTGGTGCCATCGGCCCGGCCGCGCTGGCGTCAAGCACGCGGGTCCGAGCGGGGGTGGGCCGTTGCGGCGCTAGGCCCGTAAGTTGGACCACCTTCAATGCCCGGGGCTTCGGTGCTCGCGCACCGCGCAAGGCGATCGCCAGTGGTTGGCCGGGCGCGTCCACCGCGTAACGGGCCGCCCAGTCGATGAAGGCCAAGGTTCCCGGCGGCAGACGCGGGTCGTCCAGTCGCTCGGCCACCGGCTTCAGCGGACGGTTGCCGCCCGCCGCCTCGCGCAGCGCCGTCACCACGCCGCGCACCAGACGCGGTCCCAGCGGCACGGCGACCTGATCGCCGACCTGCAAGGCCAAGCCCTCCGGCTCGGCGTAGTCGAACGCCTCCGGCAACGGCATAGGGATCAAGACGGAAGCGATGCGGCTCATGTTTGCGGTTGGGGGCTTCGCAGCTACAAGCGTGCGGAACAAGCGCCAAGGTCAGATTATGCAACTCTTCCTCGACACTACCGACACCGCCATCCTTAAGGACCTGGTCGCCACAGGCCTCGTCGATGGGGTCACCACCAACCCAACGCTGATCGCCAAGTCGGGCCGCAATATGCTGGAGGTGATCGCTGAGATCTGCGGCATCGTTGAAGGGCCTGTCAGCGCCGAAGTAGCCGCCATGGACGTGGCCGGAATGCTGGCAGAGGGCCGCAAGCTGGCCGGCGTGGCAACGAATGTTGTGGTCAAGGTGCCGCTGACCCGCGAAGGCCTCACCGCCACCCGCGAGTTCGCCGCCGAGGGTATCCAGACCAATGTCACCCTTTGCTTCTCCGCCGCCCAGGCGCTGATGGCGGCCAAGGCCGGTGCCTCATACATCAGCCCGTTCATTGGACGGCTGGACGATCACGGTGCGAATGGGATGGATCTGATCACCGAGATCCGCGCGATCTATGACAACTACGACTTTGATACCGAAATTCTGGCCGCCTCGATCCGCACACCCGCGCATGTGGCACAGGCTGCGATGGCCGGATCGGACTGCGCGACGATCCCGCCGGACGTTTTCCTGTCGCTCTTCAAGCACCCGTTAACCGAACGCGGTCTCCAACAGTTCATGGCGGACTGGGCCAAGACGGGCCAGTCCATCCTCTAACGGTACGGGACGGGCATGGACGGATCGCAGGCGGAATTCAGCTTCGGGTCAAATCCGCTAGAGCCCTCGGCGGTCCGGCGGTTCCTGTCCGACAATCCCGACTTCCTGAAAAGCGACGACGGCCTGTTGGCCGAGTTGGGCTTGACGGTGGCCACCAGCAACAATGTGGTGGAGTTTGCTCCAATGGCCCGCGTCCACGCCGCCCATCAGCGCGAGGCCGAGCAGCGGGCGATACTGGAAGAGGTCGCACGCGCCAACTTTGCAGCCCAGGCCCAGACCCACGGTGCCGTCGTTGATTTGCTAGAGGCGCGCAATCCTTCGGATCTAGCGTGGCGCGTGGATGAGATCGCTCGGACACGGTTCGGCCTTGCCGCCGGGGTGATCGCGCTTGAGGGGGAGGGCCTGCCGCCTGCCGGTTGGAAACACCTTGTCGAGGGC
The DNA here is from genome assembly GCA_043743295.1 of Alphaproteobacteria bacterium. Classification (GTDB taxonomy): domain Bacteria; phylum Pseudomonadota; class Alphaproteobacteria; order Caulobacterales; family Caulobacteraceae; genus Phenylobacterium. The sequence goes on from JAYTWT010000572.1 coordinate 2,703, forward strand.
CAGGTGGATCTCATCCTGGAAGGCTCTCACCAGATGGCCCGGATGGGGATAGCCCCCACCGCTTCGGGACTGTTTGGCGCAGG
>JAYTWT010000573.1:0-2078 GCA_043743295.1 Alphaproteobacteria bacterium
TCCGATGCAGGACCCGGCAATGCCGATCGGTCCAGTCCATCATCGGGGCTACGGATAGGCGGTGGGGGGGGGCTCGGCTCACCCTACGCAAATAGGCGATATCCGCCCTCGCCGCTACGCCTTCACGCCGTCGGGCGCTTCGACACCTGGGCGATGCCCCGTGGGCCTGAATGCGAAATTGACTTGCGATTGACGCAAACCGCCGACATATTGACCGTATTATTGGTCAAGATAACGGACATGCCTCAGTCAACCCAAAAGACTCTCGTGCAGCGTAGGCGACCGACAACCACCCCGACCGGTGGTCAGTTCTCTATTGCCAACTTCTTGGACGAGCGCGGATCGGTGAAGGTCGATCACGTGGCCGAGACCTTCCACATGTCGAAGGCCCAGTTAGCGGACACGGCAGGCCTGGGCCGCGAGGTATTCCAAAAATCCAGCCGCCGCGACGGACCAAAAGCCCAGAGCCGCGTGCGGGAGATGTTGGAAATCATCAACCTGGTCCAAGGCTGGGCTGGGGGTGCGGCGCAGGCCATGGCTTGGTACCGCGCCGAGCCGCTGCCAGCCTTCGGGGGCCGTACAGCCGAGGCCCTGGTAAAGTCCGGCGATGCCACGGCAGTTCGCGATTATGTCGATCACCTGGCGACCGGCGGATACGCTTGAGGTTCAAGGGCGAGTGCTTTCGCGCCCATGATCCCAACTGGGCCTGGACGCCGCTGTCGGGAGTTGGGGCCGCGCTTAAGGGGCGACGGTTCAACTGGCCGGGCCTAGAGACGCTCTATCTATCACTACGCTTCAACACGGTGTTTCGAGAGGTTTCCGGCGGGTTTGCGCACCGGCTGACGCCATATGTCCTGTGCAGCTACGACGTCGACTGCGCCGACATCGCCGATTTGCGAACGGATGCGGATCGGGTCGCCATGGGCATCGCTTTGCATGATCTCGCCTGTGCCTGGGGGGACGCACTTATCAAACGGCGCGAACCCGCCTCTTGGGCCGTCGTGCGTCGGCTGATCGCAGACGGCCACGCAGGCGTCTTGGTTCCAAGCTTTGCCAATGGCGCGACCTCGGATGACCAGAACCTCGTCCTATGGCGGTGGGGCCCGGCGTTGCCGCACAGGGTCGAGGTCTTCGACCCAACGGGTAAACTTCCAAAGGATCAACTATCCTGGCCATAGGTACCTTTGGGCACCGTGAGGAAAGAGCGTTGGCACCATCGCACCCTACAAGTCCGGCGTCTCCTCCGCCGCCCGCTGCATCGCCCGCCGCCCTCCAGACGCCGCCTGCAGTTCCTGGTTGTCGAGCCCCCCGTTCTTGTCCTTGTCCAAGTCAGCAAACCGCGCCTTGAACATCGCCCCCATCCGGCCACGAAGCTCGCTCGCCTGGACCAGGCCATCCACATTGTCGTCCAGCACGCCGATCAGCGATGACGCATAGAGCTTCTGCTGCAGATCATTGCGCACGTGGGCCACCGTCTCGTCGGCCCAGCGGTAATTCAGCCGGAAATACATCATTTCGTCGGGCGTCTGCTCGCCCCAGGTGACGTTGCGCTTGGGGTCCGGATTGGCGGGATTATGCACCGAGTTGTCGTAGACCCAGGTGGCGATCAACTTGGTCCCGGCCTTCACCAGGATCGGCTCGACTGGATCATAGTCGCGCTGCCAGTTGAAGTCGTACTTGGGCAGCGACAGCAGCATCTTCTCCTTGCCGTCCGGCATTCGCGCCTTCAGCTCCACGTGGTAGCCCCGGTAATGGGCGTGGGGATAGAGCGTGTAGAGATACGCATCCGCAGGGAAGGTCGTGTAGGCAACCTCTTTGTGGCGCGCCTCACCGGCAGGGATTTCGAGCGCGAAGTCGCCGATCACCATCGAGCGCTTGATGTATTTCGGCGGCGTTTTCAGCACATAAAAACCAACCTGGGTCTGGTCCGTCGCTTCGGCACCCATGGTTGTGTAGTGCATCTGGAAGTTCAGCTTGCCGCCCGCGGGTACCGGCGCACCAGAATTGTCGCCCATGATCTGCGGCTGTGCGCCGGGCGTATACGAGCCAACCGAGCCGCCCGGGATGTCCGCACGGGG
>JAYTWT010000574.1:0-2739 GCA_043743295.1 Alphaproteobacteria bacterium
CCTCCTCTCCCCCGAGGCGAAGCCCGAGTGGGAGAGGGTAGGGTGAGGGCCGGTGCGTGAAGGCGTGTGCCACCGGATGGTGCCGACATGGCCCTTGAGCGGCGCGGCTGCGGCGCCGCTGCGGGTCCTCGACCACGGTCCGGAGCTAGCCCAGCCGGCCCTCTCCTCAATCCTCTCCCTCTCGCTTCGCTGCGCTCGCGGGGGAGAGGAGGCTTAGGTTGTGGCGCGTGGCTCTGCGCCTTCTGCGGCCAATCGGAGCCCTATGATCGGGGTCCCCGCTTTTGCGGGGATGATCGGGTTTTGGGGGTGCTATAGCACCCCCAGCATCTCGGCCACCAAGGGGTGGCGGACGATGTCGCGGTCTTGCAGGCGGACCACAGCGATGTTGCTGACGGCTTCTAGTTTGTCGGCGACGGGGCCCAGGCCAGAAAGTTCGGGCAGTAGGTCGGACTGATTGGGGTCGCCGGTGACCACCATGGTGGAGTGCCAACCGAGCCGGGTCAGCAGCATCTTGAGTTGGCCGTAGGTGCAGTTCTGGGCCTCGTCGATCACCACGAAGGCGTTGTTGAGCGTGCGGCCGCGCATGAAGCCGACGGGGGCAATCTCGATGGCGCCGTCAGCGATCAGGGCGGCGACCCGCTTCATGGAGAGGCGGTCGGAAAGGGCGTCGTAGAGCGGGCGCAGATAAGGGGCGAGCTTGTCCTCGGCACCGCCGGGCAGGAAGCCGATGGATTCGCCAGCCTCGACCGCAGGGCGCGACAGGACGATGCGGCCGACCTTCCCGGCCTCCAGCGCCTCGACGGCTTTGGCGATGGCCAGGTAGGTCTTGCCGGTTCCAGCCGGGCCGAGGGCCAGGACCAGATTCTTGGCGTCGATGGCTTCCATGAGTTGTTGCTGGCCCGGCGACTTCGCTTTGATGGTCTTGAGATAGGCCTGATCGCGTTCGCCCTGGGGTTGGGCGTCGTTATGATGGGTCAGCGGCGACCAACCCCGATTGATCGGCAACCGGCGGATCTTATCGTCCCCCTCGAACTGACCGGCGTCGAATGCGCCTTCGCGCAGCTGTCGCTTAAGGGCTCGCTTGGTCATGGGAAGACTCCACAAGAAAAAAGGGCGTCCCGTGAGTGGGAGCGCCCTTTGGCGGTTGGAAACGGAAAGCGGTGACGGCGTTCGCGACGTCCAGGCGAAAAGCCTGGCGGCCCATCGGGGGTTGCGAACCCGGACCCGAAGGCCCGAAGATACAACAGACTGAGCGCCATCCACTCCGTCCAGCGCGAGAACACGAAGGAAACCTTCGTGGCGGGATGCGTGAAGGCTTTCACCCTCTCGAATCGCCTGACTAAGATGAGCCTAACGTCCTTTACGAGTCGTTAAAGGGCCGCTGATGAAAAGAAATGGGGTGCGGAAATGGGCGTCTACAACTTAGGCAATGTGACACCTGAGCTACCGAATGATGACGAATACTGGATAGCGCCGACCGCGGCGGTTATGGGCCGAGTGATTCTGAAGAAGAACGCTTCGGTCTGGTGGGGGGTCACGCTGCGGGGTGACAACGATCCGATCACCATCGGCGAGGGGTCAAACATTCAGGACGGCAGCGTCATCCATACGGATACAGGTTCGCCCTGCATGATCGGCGCGAATGTGACGGTGGGCCATATGGTGATGCTGCACGGCTGTACGATCGGCGACGGATCGCTGGTGGGGATCGGCTCGATTGTGCTGAACGGGGCGAAGATCGGGAAGAACTGCCTGATCGGGGCGGGGAGCCTGATCTCCGAGGGCAAGGAAATCCCGGACAATTCCCTGGTGATGGGCGCACCGGGCAAGGTGGTCCGCGAACTCAACCCCGAACAGGCGGCGCGCGTAGCCCTGGGCGCAGCTCATTATGTGGAGAACTGGAAGCGGTATCGGCGGGAGTTGACGGCGGTGTGAGTTTCCCTCCTCTTCAGTTGGAAAAACGAGAGGAAGAAACGCCATGGCCTACGAATTCATCAAGGTGGAACGGGATGGACCGATCACCACCTTTATCCTCAACCGTCCGGACGTGATGAATGCGATGCATTCGCCGGCGCACTTTGAGATGGACGAGGCGGTGAATGCGTTTGCCGCTGATCCGGAGCAGTGGGTCGGGATCGTCACCGGGGCCGGGGACCGTGCGTTCTCGGCGGGCAATGACCTGAAGCACCAGGCCACCGGCGGTAAGATGGGCAGTCCGCCGTCGGGGTTCGCGGGGCTGACGTCACGCTATGACCTGACCAAGCCGTTGATCGCGGCGGTGAATGGTGTGGCCATGGGCGGTGGGTTCGAGGTCGCGCTGGCCTGCGACATTATTATTGCGTCGGACAAGGCGGTGTTCGCCTTGCCGGAACCGCGCGTGGGTTTGGCGGCGTTGGCGGGGGGACTGCACCGGTTGCCGCGCGCAATCGGTACCAAGCGGGCGATGGGGATGATCCTTACGGCGCGGCGGGTCTCGGCCCTCGAGGGCAAGGAGCTGGGGTTTGTCCATGAGGTGACCGCGCCGCAGGACCTGATGCGGGCGGCCAAGGAGTTGGCGAGCAGCATCTGTGAGCTGGGGCCGATGTCGATCCGCGCGTCGAAGGAGGCGGTCTATCGCGGCCTGGACGAGCCCAGCCTGGACGCGGCGATCAAGGGCCAGAACCGCTATCCGGCGGTGGCGGCGCTGTTCAAGTCGGAGGATTTCAAAGAGGGGCCACTGGCGTTCGCGCAGAAGCGGGC
>JAYTWT010000575.1:0-2851 GCA_043743295.1 Alphaproteobacteria bacterium
CTCAATCCTAAAGTGCATTTCTGGTTCATCGCTCGAATAGCGATACTCATGACTGCCGTCTCCAACGAAAACGGGAAATCAACGCGTGAAGTATCTCCACACCATGGTCCGCGTCACCGACCTGGACGCTTCACTTGCATTTTATTGTGAGGCGCTTGGTCTTAAGGAAGTGTCCAAGGTCGAAAATCCAGCCGGACGCTTCACTCTGGTTTTCCTCTGCGCACCGGGCGACGAGGGGGCCGCCCGGCAGGATCGTGCACCGACGGTGGAGCTGACCTACAACTGGGACACCGAGGACTATGGCGGTGCGCGCAACTTTGGTCATCTGGCCTACGCGGTCGACGACATCTATGCGACGTGCCAGCGCCTGATGGACAGCGGTGTCGTGATCAATCGTCCTCCGCGTGATGGGCGAATGGCCTTCGTGCGCTCGCCCGACAATATCTCGATTGAACTATTGCAAGCCGGACCTGCCTTGCCATCCGCAGAGCCTTGGGCTTCGATGGCGAACGTTGGGGTCTGGTGATCAGGGGGCGGTGCGTACCCGCGTCGCCCACATCCGCCAGCGCCAAACGATCAACCCGAGGACTGCCGTCGCACCAACGCCAGCAACGATCGGCGTTAGGTGGTGCAGGGCGCTGTGCATCACGGCCACGATGGCCGGGCCGAACGCATAGCCCAGGGCTACAAAAACCCCGGCCCAGATCATGGCACCCAGAGCGTTGAGCCATGCGAAGCGGGCATGTGAAACCTGGGAGACACCGACCGCCACCGGCCCTGCCGCGCGAAGCCCGTAAAGAAACCGAAAGCTGAGAATAAAGCTGTTTGGACGACGCTCGATTAGTCGAAGCGCTTTGTCGAAGGCCGCCTTCTCAGAGACCTTGCGCACGAATCGATTGTCGCGGAACGATCGTCCCAGAATGAACAGCAGGTGATCCACCAGCGTGGATCCAAGGGCCGCGAGACCCACCGCGGCGGGCACAGAAATCAAATGATGCCGGGCCATTGCGCCGCCGGCGATCACAAAGGTCTGCCCCTCAAACGCCGCCCCCAACAGCACCGCAATCGGCCCCAGCGCAGTTATGTGGTCGGTGAGCTGGTTCATGCGCCGTGGGAAAGCAAACTATGGCCTCATATGGGTGAGAACCGGTCAGGACCAAAGTCGCAAACCGCTACGATCCATTGCGCAGCGCTTTATTATCGCGCCGACATGAAAGGCCACGCTTGCGGAGGGGTCTCGATGGCTCCCGGAGCATGAGGCGAACTACCGTCCCGCATTGTCTGAAGCCGTCGGAAAAATATCCATTCACCTCAGTAGGTTATGGGTAAATTGTCTGGAAGTGTCCGGTTCAATCCGGTATGATCCAACATCACTGTTAGGGTCAATGTTGGGATATCGTCAAGCGGGCTTCCAAGCGGCTGAGCTCTCCGGAGGTGGCCGGGGGTGGTCTCCCACCCGGTCGCCACGCCGATGGCGACAACCTCTATCTGGTGGTGGATCGGAGCGGCGCGAAGCGCTGGGTCTTCATCTACCGTTGGCGCGAACCGGGGCAAGGCGGGGCCGGTCGGCTGCGCGAGATGGGCCTGGGACCGCTCTCGAAGGTCAGTCTGGCGAAAGCCCGAGGCAAGGCGGCCGCCCAACGGGAGCTCCTTGGCGACAAGATCGACCCCATAGCCGAAGCCCGCAAGAGTTCCGAAGTTCCGACGTTCGGGGCGGAGGCCGACCGATGGGCGGACCGGCGCGAAGGCGAGTTGAAGAGCAAGACGTCCAAGGCACGGATCAAGCGGGCGCTGGAGGTCTATGCCAAGCCGCTGCGGGCGCTGCGGGTTGATGCTATTGAGACCCACCACGTGGTCGATGTGCTGGAGCCGATCTGGACCGAGAAGTCGGAGACCGCCCATAAGCTACGCGGCTATATCGAGGCGGTGCTGGATGCCGCGAAGGTCCGTGGGCATCGCACCACCGAGAACCCCGCCCGGTGGCGTGGGCATCTTTCACACCTTCTGGCCGCGCGGGATGCGAACTCTCGCGGCCATCACGCCGCGCTGCCCTACGCCGAGATGTCGGCGTTCATGGGAGCCCTGAGGGTGCGGGAGGCGGTGGCGGCCTGTGCCCTGGAGTTCTTGATCCTGACGGCCGCGCGCTCCGGCGAGGTGCTAGGCGCGACGTGGGGCGAAATCGACCTAAAGGGCAAGGTCTGGACGGTGCCCGCTACGCGCATGAAAGGTGGGCGCGAACACCGGGTGCCGTTGAGCGCTCAGGCCGTGGCGGTGCTGGACAAGGTCAAACCTCTGGCTGCCGGCGAGGACGTGGCGTGCCTGCCGGTATTTCCGGGGTCGCAGCCGGGCAAGCCGTTGTCCTCGATGGCGTTCGCTATGCTGCTGCGGCGCATGAAAGTTGAGACCACCGTGCACGGCTTTCGGTCGAGTTTCCGGGATTGGGCAGGGGAGGCATCGACATTCCCGCGCGAGGTCGCGGAGGCTGCGCTGGCGCACACTGTCGGTGATGCCACCGAGAGGGCGTACCGGCGCGGTGATGCACTTGAGAAACGACGCAAGCTTATGGAGGCATGGGCGGCCTACTGCCGACCTCGCCTAAAGCTTCTCGACGCGGCGGACGCATGATGGCGCGCCGTCTTCGTAAAATTCCATCACTTATTGAGACCATGGATAACCTGCCGTCGTTCCTGGCCGAGCCCATTGAACGGCCAGACCCAGAGCTGGCCTTCCCTCGGACCCTACTCACAGCCGATCAATCTGACTGGGAAGCAGCCCACGCGGAAGCGAGAGCAAAAATCGAAGCCGAGCGCGACAGGCGCTTCGCGCAGCTGACCGGTCTGTTCACGAACGC
>JAYTWT010000576.1:0-1718 GCA_043743295.1 Alphaproteobacteria bacterium
TACGTGCGCGACAAGGACTACATCGTTCGCGCGGGCGAGGTGATCCTGATCGACGAGTTCACGGGTCGTATGATGCAGGGCCGCCGGCTTTCGGAAGGCCTGCACCAGGCGATCGAAGCCAAAGAAGGCGCTGTCGTTCAGCCTGAGAACCAGACCCTGGCCTCGGTGACCATCCAGAACTATTTCCGCCTCTATGCCAAGCTGTCGGGCATGACCGGCACGGCCTCAACCGAGGCCCAGGAATTCCTCGATATCTACAAGATGGATGTAGCGGAGATCCCGACCAACCGACCTGTGGTCCGTATCGACGACGACGACGAAGTCTACCGCACCGCCGCCGAGAAGAACCACGCCGTCATCCTGCTTATCGAGGACTGCTATCGCCGTAAGCAGCCAATCCTGGTGGGCACGGTGTCCATTGAGAAGTCCGAACTTTTGTCGGAGATGCTGAAAGCCCACACCTTCGAACTAGAGGGCAAGACTGTCCGCGGCATTCCGCACAGCGTACTGAACGCCCGCTATCACGAGCAGGAAGCCGCGATCGTCGCCGACGCGGGCGTTCCTGGTGCGGTGACCATTGCCACCAACATGGCCGGTCGCGGCACCGACATTCAGCTGGGTGGCAACGTCGACATGCGCCTAGCCGATTGGCGCGAAGAGCAGCGAAACGCCGGGACTGAGGTAACGCCTGAGCAGGCGCTGGCGCGCCGGGCCGAGATCGAAGCCGATATCTCCGGCCTGAAAAAACAAGCGCTGGACGCCGGGGGCCTGTTCGTCCTGGGCACGGAGCGTCATGAGAGCCGACGGATCGACAACCAGCTGCGCGGCCGCACCGGTCGTCAGGGTGACCCGGGCCACTCGAAGTTCTTCCTATCCTGCGAGGACGACCTGCTGCGCATCTTCGCCGGTGATCGGCTGGATTCGATCATGCGCACGTTCGGCGTCCAAGAGGGCGAGGCCATCACCCACAAGTGGCTGAACAGCGCCATCGCCACGGCCCAGAAACGCGTCGAGCAGCGCAACTATGAAATGCGCAAGAACCTGCTCAAGTACGACGACGTCATCAACGACCAGCGCAAGGCCGTGTTCGAACAGCGCCAGGAATTCATGGAGGCCACCGACCTTCAAGAGATCCTGGGTGAGTTCCGGTCCGACACCATCAACGACATGATCACCCGGCACCTACCGCCCAAGGCCTATGCCGAGCAGTGGGACATCGAGGGCCTGGACGCCCAGCTACAGCACCTCTTAGGCCTTGAGCTGCCGACCGCCGAATGGGCTGCGGAAGACGGCATCGCCAACGAGGAGATCGAAGAGCGAATTCTCAAGGCCTCCGAGGCCCGCGCCGCTGAGCGCAACCTGTTGGTCGGCGATCACATGCGCAACATCGAGAAGAGCTTCTTGCTGCAGACCATCGACTTGCAATGGCGCGAACATCTGTTGCATATCGACCACCTGCGCACGGTGATCGGCTTGCGCGGATACGGCCAGCGCGACCCCCTCAATGAGTTCAAAACCGAGGCCTTCACGCTCTTCGAAAAGCTGCTGGTCGATCTGCGCCAGAACGTCACCCGCTGGCTGATGACGGTCGAGTTCAGCTTCCAGGAGCCGCCGCCACCGCCCTCGCAACAGACCTTCGAAGTGCACCTCGATCCACTGACCGGCGAGAATGAGGTCGAGGGCTTCCGGCCCGGCGGCCTGCTGGCCGACCAACGCAA
>JAYTWT010000577.1:0-1515 GCA_043743295.1 Alphaproteobacteria bacterium
GGCTAGCCATCAGATGCACGAGCGGCTGACGGAGGCGCTGTCACACCACGATCAGCGCGCGCAGCTGGACGCGGCCCGCCAGGCGGCCGAGGCGATGGCCGAAACCGGGCGGACGTTGAGTAAAGAAATCGAAGGTTGGTCGCCAGAGGTGGCGGGCAAGTTGGTGGATTATGCCCAGGCGTTTGGTGTGACGCTGGAAGAACTGCGCGAGGCGGCAGACCCGCGCCTATGGAAGCTGCTGCACAAAGCCTATCAGGCCGATCAAGCCGGGGAGGCCGGTGCGCGCGAGCAGGTTCAGGCCGTGCGGCCCGCCGTTTCGATCAGCGGCAGCGGCGCAGGCGGAGGGGGCGTGCGGGATGAACTGGCGACCAAGGAATGGATGCGCCGCCGCAATGCGCAGATGGCTGAGGATCGCTGATCGCGGCTGGATACGTGCCACGCCTTGCGCGCGCAACGGTTGCCGGTCAGAAAAGGCTGAACGTATCCTCGGACCTCCGCAATCTGCCGTATTCCTGAGCGCAGGCTGAGCATCATATCCGGTGACGGACCGCCGGGTCATTCCGGCCCCCTTCACCTGACCTCTCTAGCCCGAGCGGCGCGCCGCAAGCCGGGTTGAGCGACCCATCTGAAATCGATTCCGCCGCCGCCTGATCGGCAGCGACCGAGCACGCGCATTGCCGCCTCGGACGCCTTTGCGCGGGTTAAACCCAACCCAATCTCAAAAGGACATCTCATGCCCAATACCATTTTGACCGCCACCGCCGTGACGCGGGAGGCGCTGCGGGTGCTGCACCAGAAGCTGAACTTCGTAGGCACCATCACACGGGACTATGACGAGCGATTTGCTCAGGCGGGTGCCAAGATCGGCGACACGTTGAAGGTGCGGCTGCCCAACCAGTATGTGGTGCGTACCGGCTCGACACTGGCGACGCAGGATACCGCCGAGAACTCGGTGGACCTCAAGGTTCAGACCCAGAAGGGGGTCGACCTGAATTTCACGACGACGGACCTGACCATGGCACTGGATGACTTCTCCGAGCGGGTGCTGGAGCCAGCCATGAGCGTGCTGGCCGCCAACATCGAAGCGGACGCCATGACCATGTACCGCGACGTCTATAACCAGGTGAACAACCACGGTGTGGCGGCCTCGTTTGCGGGCGTTCTGCAGGGCCGCAAGATGTTGGTGGACAATCTGGCACCGCTAAACGCGCGGACCTGCAACCTGAACACCCAGGACAATGTCGACCTGGTGGATGCCTTGAAGGGGTTGTTCAACGATAAGGCGACGATCGCCAAGCAGAACCGCGAAGGCTTTATGGGGCGGACCGCCGGGTTCGACTTTATGGAGAACACCCTGTGGCCGTCGCACCTGCGCGGCGCAGGTGCTGGCTATCTGGTCAATGCTGCTGGCCAGACCGGGGCATCGTTGGCGGTCAATACCGGCACGGGAGCGGTGAAGGCGGGTGACGTCTTTACCATCGCCGGTGTCAACCGGGTGCACCCGGAGACCAAGGC
>JAYTWT010000578.1:0-2666 GCA_043743295.1 Alphaproteobacteria bacterium
GTTCATCAGGTCGGCGATCGGACCTTGCCCTCGCAGCCGGCTGCCCCACTGGGCGTCATAGTCCTTGCCGCCGCGCATCTGGCGGACCAGCGACATCACCCGGCGCGCGCGATCCGGATGATCGCTCTCCAACCATTCGCGGAACAGGTCCTTGATCTCGTGCGGTAGGCGCAGCGCCACATAGCCCGCACCCGTCGCCCCGGCTTCAGCGGCCCGCGCCAACACCGCCTCCATCTCGTGGTCATTCAGGCCGGGGATGGCCGGGGCGAACATCACCATGACCGGCACGCCTGCGGCGCTGAGCTGGCGGACCGCGTCGAGGCGCTTTGGCGGCGTGGCGGCGCGCGGCTCCATCGAGCGGGCCAGCGCGCGGTCTAGCGTGGTGATCGAGACTGCAACCCGCGCAATCCCCAGCGCGGCCGCCTCAGCCAACAGATCGACGTCCCGCAGGATCAGGGCCGACTTGGTGATGACGCTGAACGGATGGCGAAAGCGGATCAGCACCTCGATCAGGCCCCGTGTGATCCGCAAGCGGCGCTCTTGCGGCTGATACGGGTCGGTGTTGCCGCCGATGTGGATTGTTTCGGGCTGATAGCGCGGGTCGGATAACTCGGTCTCCAGCAGCTTGGCGGCACCGGGTTTGAAGAACAGCCGAGACTCAAAATCTAGGCCCGGGGATAACCCCATGTAGGCATGGGCCGGTCGCGCATAGCAGTAGACGCACCCATGCTCGCACCCTCGATACGGATTGATCGAGGCGGAGAACCCGATGTCCGGGCTATCGTTGCGGCTGATGATCACTCGCGCCGCCTCTGGGGTAATGGTGGTCGCCAGTCGGGGCGGTGTGGGATCTTCGGTGGTCCAACCGTCGTCGTAGGTCTCACGCAGGTCGCTCTCAAATCGACCGGAGGCGTTGGAACGGGCCCCTCGGCCTTTCGGCGTGGGATGGGATTGCTGAGTGAAGTTCGACACCCCTGCAACATCACATTGCGACAAAAACAAAACAAGAACATATTGACGTGATAGGGCAAACCAAGGCTCTTCAGCAGATGCTTACGGTGATCATTGACGCCCGAACGCGCGCTGCGCCGTTGCCGGTCCTGTTGAGCCAGCTCACGGCGGGTGCCGTCGATGGCCTGGTGCGCCAGGTGCAGATCCTGGCCGCGCTGGAGCAGCCGGGGATCGCCGAGCTTTGTGAGGACATGGGGGCCGAGACCCACGTAAGTCTGGAGCACGCGGCAAGAGCCGCGCGGGGCGAGTGGCTGATGGCGCTCTCCGCCGACTTTCGACTGCGCGACGGCTGGATTGGTGCGCTGAACGATCATCTGGCCCAGGGTGGGCGCGAGGCGGTCGTTGCGGGTCTCGGCGGGCGCGGAGTCCTAGTTGAGCGCCGCCGTGTTCTGAGACTTGAACGCGCCGACCTCCACCGCTTGCGGCGCGGCTTGGGGCTGTGGCCCCGCAGGATCGGGTAGGTCTAACCGAACATCGATGCGCCGCGCCCCATCGGCCAGGGCGTCCAGCGTGTGGGGCGGCTCGCCGAACATGCGCTTGTAGGTCCAATACGCGGCGACGACCTTTTCTACATATTCGCGCGTTTCCAGCGCCGGCAGGCACTCGATCAGGAGCAGTGGGTCATCCTCGCCGACCATGTTGAGGGTCTTCAGCACGGCACCTGGTCCCGCGTTGTAGGCCGCCACGGTGCGCAGCAGGTCCGGTCCAACGCCGCGATCCATCAGATAGGTCAAATAGTCCTGGCCGGCTCGCAGGTTGACGGCTGGGTTGAACAGGATCCTAGGTGTGCGGCGATAGGCCTTGTCGCCCGTCGCCAGAGTGGCTGAGGCGGGAATCAGCTGCATCAGTCCCATAGCCCCGGCATGCGAGACCGCATTGGGGTTGAAGCTGCTCTCCCGCCGGACGATTGCGTAGACCAGCGCGCGGTCGACAGTAAAACCGTTCTTCGGCTCTAGGATCGGGGTCTGAAATTCCAGCCACGTCGCCGATTGACGTGGCCCTATGGTGCCCGGCGCAGGCCCCAGCGCATCGATTAAGGCGGTCCAGGCGGTGCGCTCGGCGCTGGTACGCGACAGGGCTAGACCCGCCCGCAGCTCTTGGCGGGCGTCCTCGCCGCGCCCGATTTGGGTCAAGGCCGCCGCACGATGCGCGCGCGGGTCGCTGCGCACGAAGGTCATAAGTTCCGGCTCCGGGTCCCGCGCCCGATAAGCGACCTTGGAACCCCGACCGGTAACAGTACCAGCGTCCGGCGCGCGCAGCTGGCGCTCGGCGATCATCCCATAGAACGTGTAGGGCGCTTCGGCAGCCTGACGCAGGTATTCGCCCGCGCCGTGTACATCGCCGATGGTAGCCGCCGCCCGCGCCGCCCAGTAGGCTCCGGCGGCGCGGAGCCAGGGGTCTTCAGCCTCGTCATTGGCGACTTGGGCAAAGTAGTCGTGTGCCTGCGGATAGTCCGCTAGCCGCCAGGCGGAAAGGCCCGCAACCCAGCGCTCACCAACATCCACGGCTAATTGGAAAGCCGAGCGCGGATCACCGGAATAGAAGGCCTCACGCGCGGGCCGGGTAATCTCGCTACGTGCGGCGTCTGCCGTCACCACGCCCGGCATCGGAGGGGCTTCGGCGTCGGTCGGTTTACGCTTAGCGGCCAGGGCAAA
>JAYTWT010000579.1:0-7216 GCA_043743295.1 Alphaproteobacteria bacterium
TATCCAGCAGGCCCTGTTCCACTGCCGCGCCCCACAGATCGCCCTGCTTGCCGAGGGCTGTGGTCAGTGACGGCGCGCCCTTTAGAACGACCGCACCGGACAGTGGATAGAGGCTGTCGACGCCGCGCAATTCGACCAACCGTCGCTCGCCCGATGCTGCCTGCGCCATGGCTTGCGAGGCGACGGCATAGGAGGTCTGGCCCAGGCCTGAGAACTTGCCGCGCTCATCCGGCGTCCACTTGCGCTGGCTGACGGAGACCGAGATGTCGCCGCCCAGGATATCGCGGGCCTGAGTAGCAAGGCCCTGCCGGAACGCTTCGGCGGTTGACCCAGCCGCAGCGATGGCCGCCACGCCAAGTGCCAGACAGGCCAGGAAGATGCGGAAGCCCTTGACCCCGCTACGGAGTTCACGGGCCGCAAACCGCAGCCAGAGCGGCGTCATGCGGAGGCAACCTCGCGCCCATCGCGCAGGGTGACGACCCGCTGGGCCCGTTGCGCCAGCCGGGGGTCGTGGGTGACCAGCAGCAAGGCCGCGCCAGTCTGCTCGATCAGGTCGAACAACAGGTCCGCCACGTGGGCAGCATTGGCGCTGTCCAGATTGCCGGTCGGCTCGTCGGCGAACAGAAGCGCGGGAGAGGGAGCGAGGGCACGGGCAAGGGCGACCCGCTGTTGCTCCCCGCCCGACAGCTGATGCGGATAGTGCCTTGCCCGTGCGCTCAGGCCCACGCGGTCCAGCCAGGCCCGCGCCTCGTCCATCGCGCCCCGCTTGCGCGCGATCTCCATCGGCGCGGCGACGTTCTCCTCCGCCGTCATATTCGGCAACAGATGGAACGACTGAAACACCAGGCTGACCCTTCCTCGACGCAGCTTGGCGCGGCCGTCCTCATCCATCTTGCCCAGGTCTTCGCCGAACAGCCGGACGGTTCCGGCACTGGGGCGCTCAAGGCCCGCCGCCACGGCGATCAGCGACGATTTCCCCGATCCGGAGGGGCCGACCAGCGACACCCGCTCGCCCCGCCCCAGGGTCAGGTTCAGACTGCGAAGGATCTCCACAGGTCCCGCCGCCGAGGGCAGGGTCAGGCCGACATCTTCCAACACCAACGGCGTATTTTCGTCCAAGGACGTCTCCAACGGCTAATCCCTGCGCGCGCTTCCTTACATAGGAGCTCGACGGCAACGCCAAGGGCCCCCGACAAACTGCGCTCGCATTTTCTCTCTCACCCCACGCTCGCATTTTCTCTCTCACCCCAAAAAAAGAACCGTCATCACCCGGTTTATCCGGGTGACCCATCCCTCCGCCGCACGGAGGCTGCGCGATACACCAGCCATCGCAAAAGTGGCCCAATGGATCACCCGAACACGTCGGGTGATGACGGTCGTGGGGGTGGATGGACAGCGGACCAGGTCCCAGTGCACCGCCTCCCCGTGTCTACAATCCTGTCGATAGCCTGCCTTGACGTTCCGAGCGCTGCATTATACCTATATACCTTCAAAGTGGGGTCGCCAATGTCTGCTACCTTCACCGCCCGGGAGCACAACCAGGACGCTAGCCGCGTGAAACGCGCGGCCGACGACGGGCCTGTGATCATCACCGAACGCGGCAAGCCCGCGCACGTGCTGATGACGGTGGCGGCGTATGAGCGGCTGAAGGGCGCACCAACAAGAGCGCCGCTCGTCGCCTTCCTGGAAGGTTTGGACCTCGACGGACTGGACCTCAGCCGCAATCGCGACGCAGGGCGCGACGACCCGTTTTGAAAGGCTGGCTGCTCGACACCAACGTCATCGCCTCGCTGATCGCGGCGAATGGCGCGCCCAGCGTGAAGGCGTGGGTCGCCGCCCAGGATGAGGATCGGCTGTTCCTGTCGGTGCTGACGCTGGCCGAGTACGACAAGGGCATCGCCAAGCTGGCCGACCATGATCCGGCGCGTACCCGCTGTATCACCGCCCGCGATGCGCTGGAGACCCGGTTCATCACCCGACTGTTGCCGGTTTCCGACGCGGTCGTGCGGCGCTGGGGCATGCTCGCCGGCCGGATTCATCGCGACACCGGCCATTCCCCGCCCGTGGTCGACACGTTGCTGGCCGCCAGCGCCCTGGAGGCAGACCTCACCCTCGTGACCCGAAACGTCAACGACGTGACCGCGACGGGCGCCCGCGTGCTCAATCCCTGGGACGGGTAGCCGAGCGAGAGGGCGCGTCGGCGATCTGCAACAGGCGGCTTGATCGAGATGGCATTAACCGGGGGCCGTATCCTCACCGGGGCACATCGCCAGCAGATTAGCCCTGCGCGTGCTGTATGCGATGGGAATTTGATATGCCGTCACCGGAACTTGTTGGCCCGAGCCCACCGGGGTCAAACGACCCATTTCGGAGTTTCGGAAACCCAGCTTACGGAATGGGTGCGCCAATCGGCGCCAGCGAAGAGATTGTCTCCTGGGCCGATCCTAGGCGCTATGGGGGCGGTGGGACGATGTTCGCGTGGCGAGCGATCTCCTGCCAACCGCCTTTGCCATGCTGCCAGATCGCGGTGTAACGCAGAGGAAGGGCCTTGCCGGCGAGGGGCATCTTGCCGGACCATTCGACCGCCTCGCTGCCGATCACGATGGCGATGTCACCGTAGTGCTCGATGTATTCGATCTTTCGGTCATACGACTTGAAGGACAGCATGCCGCCCTTGACCATGGCGAGCACCTGCGACTTCGTGGCGACTTGGTTCAGTGGATTGGTCACCAGGAAGTCTTCCGACCACAACTGCGCCAGAGCCGCGAGATCTGTGGCCATGAAAGCCGAGACCTCCCGAGCGTTCGCCTGCCGCAGTTCAGGATCCTTGTTCGGAGGGCTCACTGTGGGTTCTGCGATCGCCGTACGGGCGCCCAGTATGGCTATGCACGCTAGCGCTGCTACGGCCACGATCTTCATATGAGAGCTCCCGTAGAGGCAAACTAAGGCAGCATAGTTCTGGGGACCCATCTTGTCCGCGCCAAAATGTTCTGCTGTCCAACTTCAGCAAACCCCCCTCTGGAGGCGTTGGGAACGTCGGGTTTCGGGCAGCTAGGCTGAATGTCCGATATCAGGCGCAAGGCCCGCGACTGGGTCGGCCCTAAGCGGACGGTCAGTTGTCGACTGAACTCGAGCCAGGCTTACTCAGGAGCTTAACATGCAGTGTCCACCGACTAACGTGGATCAACTTTGAGTGCGCCCTGCTCGCCCGGCAGGGGAATCTGATTGTGACACTCCAAAGACGCCGTTAACTTTACACATACGGGGGCATTCCGAGATCACTGCGCCAAGTTCAGCGCGGCCATGGAATGCAGGGGATTTCCAATGGGTCGTTTTGAATTTCAACGGCTCGCCGCGGCGACGGCAGCCGGCGCACTACTCGCGATGGCGGGGGCGGCCTCGGCGGCCACCTTGACCCACGCCTACGACTTCAACACTGACGGTCAGGTAGTGGACAGCGTCGGTGCCTCCAATGCTACATTGATCGGTGGCGCGACGGTTTCCGGTGGTGTCCTTAACCTAGACGGATTGAGTGCGAGAGCGGATTTCGCCGACTACCTGATCCCTGGTGGCTCGGGAGCCTATTCGGTCTACCTTCGGGTCGCAGGCATGCCGAACCCCTCAACACACACCGAGATCATTTCCCAGGGCTCGTCAGGTAACGGCTTCTATATCGGCACCGCACCGGGCGGCGCGATGCGGCTGACCGACGGTCACACGTCAACAGGCGTGCCTTACCCCAGTGACGGAATGTTCCACGATTTTTTGCTCACCAACAGTGTAGCGGGCATGACGTTTTCAATTGACGGGACGACCGTGTTCACCGGCTCGCAATATGTGATTTCACTGGGAGGCACACCAACGCGGCTTGGGGCCCAATTCAGCACCCACGGCGAGTACTTTAAGGGTCAGATCGACACGCTGAAGGTCTTTGAAGGGGTTGCGACTTTGTCAGACGTTAGCGGCGGTGGCGCGGTTCCTGAACCCGCGACCTGGGCTTTGATGATCGGTGGTTTCGGCATGGCCGGCGTGATGATCCGTCGACGCAGGGCACTTACCGCCTAACCTATCGTCCGGATAGTGCGACCAGAGCCCTGGCCTCGAACGAGCGCTGGAATCCGGGACGCACACTTCTTTGCCACTAGCAGCGCCGCACTGGAGTGATTCCACCGCTTGAGCCTCACGCCTACTACCCTACATAACCAGTCTATGCCCACCTCACCGCCCTCCCGCCGCCTCATCCTAACCCTCCCGCTCGTCACCCTCAGCACGCCCGCGCCCGCAGCCCCGAAACCCCGGATCATCACCATCCTCGGCGACTCCATCACCGCCGGGTACGGGCTGCCCGCCGCCTCGGCGCTGCCAGCTCAGCTCGCCCTCGCGCTGCGCAAGCTGGGCTTTACCGCCACCGTCCGCGCCGCCGGGGTCAGTGGTGACACCACCGCAGGCGGCCTCGCTCGCGCAGACTTCAGCGTCCAGAAGGACACCACCCTGGCCATCGTCGCGCTGGGCGGGAACGATCTGCTCCAGGGCCTGGATACCAAGTCCACCCGCGCCAATCTCGATGCCATCGTGCGTAAGCTCAAAGCCAGGAACATGGCCGTGCTGTTGGTCGGGATCGCGGCACCCAATGCGGTCGGCGCCGCCTATGCCCGCGACTTCAACGCGCTCTTTGCCAGCATCGCCAGGGCGCGCGGCGTGGCGCTCTATCCCAACCTGCTGGACGGTGTGGCCGGGCGGCGCGACCTGATGCAGGCCGATGCTATCCACCCCAATGCGCGCGGGGCGGCGCTGATCGCGGCCCGGCTGGCGCCGGTGGTGGTCAAAGCCCTCAGCGCGACGCGAACCTGAGCGGCATGGCCTTCGGGCCCGAGATGAAGTTGCTGGGCAGCCATTCGGCCGGGGCGGCCAGTTCGAAGTCCTTCATTCGGGTTAGCACCTCGCGCAGCATGGCGTCGATCTCGATGCGGGCGATGTGTTGGCCCAGACAGCCGTGGGGGCCTGTGCCGAAGGCGATCTGGCGGTTTTCCGGGCGCGACAAGTCCAGCTGATCGGGGCGATCAAAGACCGCAGGATCGCGGTTGGCGGCGCCGAAATACATCACCACCTTGTCGCCCGCCTTGATGGCTTGACCCGCCAGCACCGCGTCGCATTTGGCGGTGCGCCGCATATAGATCACCGGACTGGTCCAGCGCAGCAGCTCTTCGCGCGCGCTCGGCAGGCGAGCATCCAGGTCGGCCATCAGCCAAGCGTGCTGATCCGGGTTCTCCATCAACGCCAGCAATCCGCCGGACAACAGGTTCCGCGTCGTGTCGCCACCCGCATCCACCAGCAGCAGGAAGAACAGCAGGAACTCCATGTCCTCCAGCTTGCGCCCATCGACCTCGCAGGCCAGCAGTTTGGAGGCCAGATCATCGCCCGGCCGCGCTCGTTTCTCGGCGATCACTTTGGAGCCATACTCGAACATCTTCATCACCGCCTGACCGCCCGCGCCGGGCGCGAGGGCCTCGGGGGCCGTGTGGATGATCTCGGTCAGCTTGTAGAGCTCGCGCCCGTCGCTGAGCGGCAGGCCCATCAGTTCGGCGATCACGAACGAGGGCATTTCGCCCGCCACCTGGTCGACGAAATCGCAGGTCCCGCGCTCGATCACCGCATCGACGATCTGTTTGGCCAGGGCGTGGATACGCTCCTCGCGCAGCCGCGCCGCCGGTTCCGTGAACTCTGAACGGATCAGCTTGCGGGACGCCGTGTGCTCCGGCGGATCCATCATCAGCATCATCTTGTGCGGCCCGAACCCGCCCGCACCCGCTAGTGGGTCGTTGATCATGATGGTCGGTTCGGACGAATAGGTCTGGAAGTCGCGGTCCACCGCCCAGACGTCGGCATGCCGGGTGACCGCCCAGAACCCCGGGCCATCGGGCTCGTCGTGCCAATGGACCGGCGCGTTTTCCCTGAGCCAGGCGAACTGATCGTGCGGCTGGCCGTTTGCAAAACTGTCCGGGGATAGCAGGTCGATCTTCAAGGCGCGGCTCCAAGCGGGTCCCCCCGATTGCGCGCGCGTGACGAAGGGTCACGCAAGAGTTCAAATTGGCATGGTCTGTGAAACATGCCCTGCGAAGGCTCACCTATTCCTCAGAATGGGACACGCTTTCGCCTGTAAAGCGTACCTTGGGCCGGGCGGCCTGAATCTCCAGTCTCCGCCCGGCCCAATCTGTTTTGCGGCCTATGCTGGACCGCAGGCGAACGGCATCACTCCGAGTTATCTTCGATTTCCGCCTCGGGACCATTCTTCTTGATGCTTTCGATGGCATTCTTGGCGCTGGCCTTGGTGGCATAGCCCTCGGTCGAGAACATCACTTCGCTGTTGTATTTGAAGCGGACGCGAAACTCGCCTGCCTTGTCCTTGTAGATTTCGAACTTGTGCGCCACGCGGGCCTCCTCGGTTGGAACTGCGAGGCAAGTAGGACCGTTCTGGTGCATGGGGTCAAGCCGGTCGGCACTGGCGCGGCCCTGCCCTCGTCGCCTATAAGGTTGGTCCATGTCTAGAACGTCTCTTTTCTGCGCCCTCGGTGTTGCCGTAACCCTCTCAGCGTGCGCGCCGAGCCTGGGTCCACCTGCGCCGAACACGCCGCCCCCGCGACCGATTGGCGCAGCCAATTTTTCAGTCTCCGATTTCGCTTGGTCTCAGCGCGCGGGAACCAACATCATCGCCGGCAAGGTTGCGCTCCGCCGGGGTGATCTACGCTACACCTGCGCGGGTGCCAGCGTGGTGCTGACGCCGGAGACCCCTTGGTCCAGCCGCCGTATGGCCGCGCTCTATGGCTCGACAACACGGGCCGCCCTACCCGCCGATGAGGTCCGGGCCCGGACGCCCAATGCGCCTCAGGGCGACGCAGGGCCCTACGTGAAGCGGACAACCTGCGATGAGGCGGATCAGTTCGCGTTCGGCGGGTTAGCGGATGGGGCGTGGTACGCCATCACCATCGTGCGCCCGGTGGGTGTCCAGGGCGGCACCATGGCCCTGATGAAGCGGGTGGTGGTCGCCAATGGGCGAACCGTCGCGCTGACTCTGTAGGAATTGTGCCTCTGACCTCTTCCTTCCCCCAGCATGGGGGAAATGTCGCGAATGCCGCGCAGCGGCGGGCGACAATGGGGGAAGTCATTTGGGTCGCCCCTCAAACTCCCCCAATCGGCGACTCCCCCGGACCTTGTCCGG
>JAYTWT010000580.1:0-3494 GCA_043743295.1 Alphaproteobacteria bacterium
TGCAAGAATGGTGAGCTCATCTGGCTGGAGGCAAATCCCCGAGCGATGTTCGACGGCAATGGAAACCTGATCGAATTCCAGGACTCAGTGCGCGATGTGTCCCGGCGAAAAGCCCTTGAGACCGAGCTGGCGGCGGCACGGGATGCCGCGATTGTCGCAGCCAAGGTCAAGGCGGAGTTTATGGCCAATATCAGCCACGAAATCCGCACGCCGTTGACGGCGATCATCGGCTTCACCAGCCTGTTGTCAGCGCGTACGGACCTCGCAGAAGCCGCAGCCACTCAGGTCCAACGCGTGCGGGGTGCTGGAACCGCCTTGCTGTCGATCGTCAACGATATCCTGGATTTCTCCAAGCTGGAGGCCAGCCAGGTGGCGATCAGGCCTCGGCCCGTGGCCGTTGCCGAATTGGCGCAGGACGTCATGGCGATGTTCGGTCCCGAGGCGGAGGCCAAATCACTCTGGCTCGAGCTCGAGCAGGAGCCAACGGTGCCTACGACGGTATCGGTCGACCCTGATCGGCTACGCCAGGTGCTCCTCAACCTAATCGGGAACGCCATCAAGTTCACAGATGAAGGCTTCGTCCGGCTGCGGCTGTCCTACGATCAGGATCTTCAACGTCTGCGGTTTGCGGTCGAGGACACGGGACCCGGCATGGACGCGTCCCAGACCGAAAAGCTGTTCGTCCGGTTCTCGCAGGTCGACGCGTCGTCCACCCGTCGCCATGGCGGCACGGGCCTGGGATTGGCGATCAGCAAAGCTCTCACCGAGGCCATGGGCGGCGACATCGGGGTGACCAGCCGACCGGGCCTTGGATCGACCTTCAACTTCAGTGTCAGCGCGCCGGTCGCGGAAGCTGCCGCGCCACGGGATGGAGCCACTGCGTTAGCCGTGCTGGACGGTGTGAGAGTCCTGGTCGCGGATGACAACGCGTCCAACCGTGAAATTGCGTGCCTCCTGCTCGAAGATGCCGGGGCAGAAGTTACGCAGGCTTGCGATGGCGAACAGGCCGTCGAACACGCAGAGCAGACGCCTTTCGACGTCATCCTGCTCGACCTGCATATGCCGATCTTGGGCGGTGCGGAGGCGCTGTTGCTTATCCGCGCCGGTGGCGGCCCCAATCGCGACGTCCCGATCATCGCATTTACCGCGGAGGTTGGCGTTGATGGCCGCGCCCCAGCGGGATTTGACGGAGTGGTCCCAAAACCAATCGCCGCCGAAAACCTGATTTCAACTCTGGCCCATGCGACCTCTTGGGTCGATGCGGCCGCGCAGGAAGCTTACAGCCATGTCGCTCATGCCTGATACCCAACGCCCCAAGGTGCTGGTCATTGAGGACGACCCCATGGTCCTTGAACTCATCACCACCCGGCTTGAACTCGCTGGCTACCGAACCACCCAGGCGCGGAACGGAAGCGAGGGGCTTCGACGTCTCGTCGATGTGCGTCCTGACGCGGTCGTGCTGGATATCAACATGCCCGTTATGGATGGGTTTGAGGTCCTGAGACGGATGCAACAGCATCGAGCCGGAAACCCGACGCCGACCCTGGTCGTCACTGCGCGCAACCGACCGGAGGACGTCAAGGCCGCGATATCGCTAGGTGCGCGCGACTTTATATCCAAGCCGTTCAACGATGCGCAGCTGATTGCTCGGGTTGGACGGCTCCTGCGCAAGGCACCGAGAGGCGACGGCCAGTCCAACCAGGGGGGACCAGCGCCGACAATCCTGAACGCTTGATCTAGCCCACGCTCAGCGGATGGTCAGTCCACCATCGATCACCAGCTCCTGACCGGTCACATAGCGGCTTTCGCTGGTGCAGAGCCAAAGGACCCCATTGGCAATGTCTTCCGGCAGCCCCTTGACCCCCAGGGGCACAGCCATCGCCGACATGGCATCCAGGTCCGGCGGTGTGTTCGAGCCGGGATTTGTGGCCTGTCCGACTGAGATCCAGATCGGAGTCTCGATAAGGCCCGGATGCACCGAGTTCACTCGGATGCCGTCCTTGGCGTTGGCGCATTCCATGGCCACACTCTTAGTGAACAGCCGAACTCCACCTTTTGTGGCGCAATAGCCGGCCAGACTCGCCGAACCTTTCAGCCCCGCGACCGACGACATGTTGACGATGCTGCCGCCATCGCCGGAAGCGCGCATCAGCGGGATCGAGTGCTTAACGCCCAGGAAAACGCCGTCCAGATTGATCGCGGTCTGGCGACGCCAATTGGCCAGCGTCATGTCCAAAATCGACCCGCCGATCCCGATGCCGGCATTGTTGACCAGGATGTCCAAGCGGCCATGGCGCGCACGGATCTTGCCGACCACGTCTTGCCATTCGGCCTCCTCGGTCACGTCGTGGTGCAGGTATTCGGCCTTGCCGCCGGACGCGATAATGCCGGCCACAACATCGGCCCCCATAGCGTCCTGGATATCGGTGACGACCACAAACGCACCCTCGGTCGCGAGCTTCTCGGAGCACCCGCGACCGATGCCGCTGGACCCGCCGGTGACCAACGCCACCTTGCCATTCACTCGTCCCGTCATCGCCTGCTCCTGACTTATCGTTGATCAGGCGTAGCGCAGCAGCGTGTGTACCGCCAGGGGGCAAACCCGCTAGACGACTACTGCATCCACTTGGGTTCTACGTCGCCGGTGGTCACAATGCCGTAAATCAACCCGACGGCCAGGATGACGATCGCCACGACCATGATCACGCCGATCATACCTTCGAAGCGTTCGGCCAAATGTTTGGGTCGGCGCGAGCGACCCTCGGCATGGTGGGGTTCGATATGCATAGCGGTTCCTCGCGTGTTCGTTGAGGGCGTTGCTTGGCGCCTCACCGGACCGCGACAGACGCCAAGGGCGTCCCCCGAAAGTTCGCTACCCCTCTCGTGAAGAGGAAGAAGCGGGCCGCCTGGGCGCGCCCTTGCCGCCTGTTTTGGTCAGGCGATGTGCTGACCGTGCGCCCGTAACGACGTTAGGTCAATCAAGTTGCAGTACGCCTCACGCGTAGCTCTGCAACGGCCGCACCTCGAGCGGTGCTTCGGCCAGGGCGGTGATGGCTTGGGCAGCGGCCAGGGCGGCTGGGGTGGTGGTGAAATAGGGGATCTTCATCATCAGCGCCGAGCGGCGGATTTCGAAGCTATCCTTCAGCGACTGCTTGCCTTCGGTGGTGTTGAAGACGATCTGAATTTCGCCATTCTTCATGGCGTCGACGATGTGCGGGCGGCCTTCCAGAACCTTTTTGACCAGCTCGACCTTCAGGCCCTGCTCGGCCAGGTAAGCGGCGGTGCCAGCGGTGGCCACCACGCGGAAGCCCTGGGCCAGCAACAGCCTCACCGGCTCGGCGATCCAGCTCTTGTCAGCGTCGCGCACGGAGACGAACAGGCCACCCCTGCTTGGCAGCACCGTACCGCCGCCCAGCTGGCTCTTGGCGAACGCGCGGGCGAAGGCGGGCGCGGATGAGGTTTCCCCGGGCCGGATCCAGTCCAGACCCATAACC
>JAYTWT010000581.1:0-2768 GCA_043743295.1 Alphaproteobacteria bacterium
CGCGAGGCTCGACCATAGTCCGGTTTTTCCACGCCTGTCGCGAGGGACCACCGCAATGGCTCGGCCACATATCCTGTACATCATGGCCCAGGACATCCCCTGGGGAAAAGGCATCTATGGCTCCGGTCGCGACGATGTCGAAAGCAAGATGCTGTCGATCGACGACGCCGGCACCGACGCCACCACCATTTTGCGCTACTCGGCCGGGTGGAGCAGAACCACGCCGGAACATTGTTCCGCGCATGAAGAATTCCTGGTGCTCGACGGCGCGATTACAATCGACGGCAAGACGTATGACAAACACTGCTATGGGTTTTTCCCGGCGGGCTATACGCGCGAAAAAGCGTCTTCACCAAAGGGCGCCGTGCTCCTGACCATGTTCTACGACAAGCCGGCGGTAAAAGCCGGCAAGGGTCCGGGATTCGACGAAAAACTTCTGGTACAGCATATCGATCCAAAGCGGATGGAATGGGATCCGGGTCTGGTCGATCCCCAGCTCGCCAAGGGCGTTGCGATCAAGCCGTTGCGCGAGGACCCGTACACCAAGGAAGTCTCGTTCCTGTATAGTTCGCCGCCACACCGTCTTCCGCCCGAGGGCGGTAAGCCACAGTGGACCCATCCCATGGTCGAAGAACTTTACACCCTCGACGGCGAATACGTCTGGGCCGATGCCGGCCGCATGGGTCCGGGCGGCTATTGCTGGTGGCGCGAGGACGTCTATCACGGGCCGTCGGGGACCGACACCGGCTACAACCTGTTTGTGCGCACAATCAACGGCCCGCTGGTGAACACCTTCGACACGGTCAAAAAGCCGTTCACCTTCGAGCCCGAGTTCAATCCGCACCTGCCTGAGCACCTGCGCAAAATCGCCAAGCCGTACAAGCGGGCGCCGAACTACTAAAACGCTTCGCGCGAAGCCCGAAAAAGAAACGGCAGCCGGTGTGAACCTGCTGCCGTTTTCATTTAGTAATTGACGACGGCTTTAGAAGTTGTACTTCGCCCGAACCCCGAACGTGCGCTTGTCCGGCAGCGCATAGCGGATTTCGTTCGAAAGCGGTGTGCCCGGCGGAAACGCAAGGAACTTGATTGCATCGACCTGAGCAGTGGTGCTGTTTGGCGCTGAGTTGTTGGTTAGTCGTCCGTGAAGTATCCCCGATTTCTTTGATTTTGAATCATTGTTGAGGGATTTGCGGGTTATTTATTTGCAAGCTTTCGCGGCCTTGAGGTCGATTTTCTTGCAAATATTTTCTGATCTCGATTCCCAGATTCGTCGGAATGTGATTCGATTCCCCGCAGTCAAATTCGATGCGGAGGCGTTGGATCATGCGGCCACGGGAACAGCACGAGACCGGCCAGACGGATATGTTCCGCTCGCGGCTCGATCAGATCATCGATCTCAATCACCCGCAGGCCCGATTGGCGCGCACGGTGGATTGGGGGTTTCTGGAAGGCACCTTCGGCGCGGCCTATACTGACGCTCCTGGCCACCCACCGCTGCCGACCCGGCTGATGGCCGGTCTGGCGATCCTGAAGTACATGCACAACCTGTCCGACGAAGCGCTGTGCGAGCGCTGGGTGGAGAACCCGTACTTCCAATACTTCTGCGGCGAGGAATTCTTCCAACATCGGCTGCCGTTTGACCGCAGTTCGATCACCCGCTGGCGTCAACGGATGGGGGAAGAGCGGCTCGGCGCGCTGGTTCAAGAGAGCCTGTCGGTGGCGACCAAGACCAAGGCGATCAAGCCGGTCGAGCTGACTCAGGTGGTGGTCGATACCACCGTCCAGCCCAAGGCGATCACCTTCCCGACCGACGCCAAGCTGGCCCACCGGGCGCGTGAGATCCTGGTGCGGATGGCCCAGAAGCACGGCATCCCGCTGCGTCAGTCGTATAGACGCGTCGGCAAGTTGGCGCTGATCAAGCACCAGCGATACGCCCACGCCAAACAGTTCAATCGCGCCGCCAAGATGCTGCGCAAGCTGAGGACCTATCTCGGGCGCGTCATGCGCGACATCGTGCGCCAGATCAGGGGCAATAAGGAGCTGGTGGATCGCTTCGCCCGGGCGTTGAGCCTGGCCGGCCGGGTCCGCCGTCAGAAGCGGCGCCAGCTCGGACCCAAGGTGTATTCGATGCACGCCCCCGAGGTCGAATGCATTGGCAAGGGCAAGGCCCACGCGCCGTACGAGTTCGGGGTGAAGGTCAGCGTTACGACGACACTGAAGCGTTCCAGGGGCGGCCAGTTCATCGTCCATGCCAAGGCGCTG
Source organism: Alphaproteobacteria bacterium (assembly GCA_043743295.1). Taxonomy (GTDB): domain Bacteria; phylum Pseudomonadota; class Alphaproteobacteria; order Caulobacterales; family Caulobacteraceae; genus Phenylobacterium. The sequence continues at coordinate 2,263 of JAYTWT010000581.1, forward strand.
CCGGGGAACCCCTACGATGGGCACACCCTGGCCGATGTTATCCCCGCCATGGAGGCTCAGAACGGCGCCGTCATCGGCCGTGTCGTCGCCGACGCCGGGTATCGCGGGCACAACGCGCCGCAGCCGTTGCGCGTTTACACCACCAACCAGAAGCGCGGCGTTACGCCGGAGATCAAACGCGCCTTCAAGCGCAGGGCCGCTGTCGAGCCGGTCATCGGCCACGCCAAGAACGAGCACCGCATGGGGCGCAACTATCTCAAGGGCCGCGCCGGAGATGCCATCAACGCCGTGATGGCCGCCGTCGGCTACAACTTCCGCCTCTTGATCAGGTGGCTCAGGCTTTTATTGCGCCTGATCCTCGCCGATGTCCTCGACACACCCCTCCAGGAACCAATACGGCGGCTCATGGCGATCAACTTCGCGATATTCACAACCGAACGCCGCAACGCCGGCCACCAGACCAGCCTCAGCTATGGGTGATGAGATTCGAGTTCTTCACGGACGAC
>JAYTWT010000582.1:0-1518 GCA_043743295.1 Alphaproteobacteria bacterium
ATGGCGCGCGAAATCGTCCTGGACACCGAGACCACTGGCTTCGACCCCATGACCGGGGACCGGATGGTGGAACTGGCCGCGCTGGAGATCGAGGGCTACGTGCCCACCGGGCGGAGCTTCCACGTATTTATTGATCCATGCCGCGACATGCCGGCTGAGGCGCAGAAGGTGCACGGCCTTTCCAGCGCCTTCCTCCGCGGCAAGCCGAGGTTCGAGCATCCCGATGTGGCCGAAGCCTTTCTGGCGTTTGTCGGCGACGCGCCGATCATCGCCCACAATGCCGCCTTCGACCGTGCGTTCATCAATTGGGAGCTGGCCAATTGCCAGCGCGACATCCTGCCGGATCATCGATGGATCGACACCCTGGCGCTGGCCAAGCGGCGTTTCCCGGGCATGCACAACTCTCTGGACGCACTCTGCAAGCGCTTCCGCATCTCGCTTGCAGAGCGAGAGATGCACGGCGCGCTGATCGACGCGAAGCTGCTTGCGGCAGTCTATCTGGAGCTGAAAGGTGGACGCGAGCGGCGGCTGGAACTGACGTCAGCGTCACAGCCCAACGCTGAGAGTGTCGCGCGGCGCTCGGTCTACGGGCCCCGGCCTCGACCGCTCATGGTCCAGGCGAGCGACGACGAGCGCGCCCGCCATGCTGTCTTCATCCGCGAGGTGGTGAAGGACGATGCGCTCTGGGCGCGTTTCGGGCTCTAGCCGCTGCTAGGCGTGGCCGATCACCTGTTCACCGCCCTGGGCCTTGCGTGCGGCATAGACGCCGGCGAAATCAATGGGGTCCAGCAGGAACGGTGGAAAGCCGCCTTCGGAGGTTACCTCGGCGATGATCCGGCGGGCGAATGGGAACAGGTAGCGCGGGCATTCGATCAACAGCACCGGCTCGACGTCCTCGCCGGTGACGCCGGAAATCTGGAACACGCCGCCGTACAGCAGCTCGACGATGAACATCGGGCCGTCTTCGCGATTGGCCGAGGCGGACAGCTTAAGGTCGACTTCATAGAGGCCGTCATCTCGCCCGCGGGCGTTCATTTCGACGTTGAGGTCGATCTGCGGCTGGGTCGGGCTGGCGCGCAGCGCATCCGGCGCGCGGGGGTTTTCGAACGACAGGTCGCGGATAAACTGGGCGAGGATGCGGATCCCGGGCTCGCTGCTCTCGGCAGCCATGGCGCCGTCAGCGCCCACGTCGGTGTCGGTCATGGTCGAGCTTGATACTCTGGTGGAAACGCGGAATTGCGCCTCGTCCGGGCGGAGGCGCTAACACGGCGGAGTGGCAGAATGCAACGGCGCCCCTGACGCCGCCGTTTCAGATGGCTATATTGGGGCTTCGCGCGTTATTGTTCCAAGACGTTCGCCACCCCGTGTAGCGTATAGCCTCGCCGAAAGCCCGACCTTGCAGGTTCTCCAGCTGATCATCTTCGCCGGCCTCGCGGCCATCGTGCTCTACCAGCTCTATGCGGTGCTGGGTCGGCGCGTGGGTCGCCAGCCGGGAGACCGTCCTGCCGCTGAGCTGGC
>JAYTWT010000583.1:0-1741 GCA_043743295.1 Alphaproteobacteria bacterium
GCCTGTGTTGTCGTCCAAACGCCGAACGTTTTCGGCGTTGTGACGGATGTGACTGCAATTGCAGCGGCCGCCCATGCTGTCGGCGCCCTCCTCATCGTAGTGACTACCGAGGCGATCTCGTTCGGCCTGCTGAAGTCCCCCGGGGCGATGGGGGCGGACATCGCCGTCGCCGAGGGCCAGTCCATCGGTAACGCCCTGAACTACGGCGGCCCCTATGTCGGCCTCTTCGCGGTGCGTGAGAAGCTGGTCCGCCAGATGCCGGGCCGGGTCTGCGGCGAGACCGTGGACGCGGACGGACGGCGTGGCTTCGTGCTGACGTTGTCCACCCGCGAGCAGCATATCCGCCGCGACAAGGCGACCTCGAACATCTGTACCAACTCCGGCCTGTGCGCTCTGGCCTTCACCATCCACATGACGTTGTTGGGCGGGACAGGCTTGCAGCAATTGGCGCGGATCAATCACAGCCGGGCCCGCGAGCTGAAGGCCGCCGTCGAAGCGGCTGGCCTTGAGGTGCTGACGCCGCGCTTCTTCAACGAGATCGCGGTGCGCGTGCCCGGTTCCGCTGCCGCCCTGGTCGAGGACCTGCTGGCCGACGGCATTGTCGGCGGTGTGCCCTACTCGCGGCTCGACCCCCACGCGGGCCTGGATGACGTCCTGCTGCTGGCCGCCACCGAAACCACCACATCGGACGACATCGCCGCCTTGAGGGCCGCGCTCACCCGGAGGCTCGGCCAATGACCATGAACGCTGTAGGCCGCCCCACCCGTCCCGAGGGCTCCACCGAGACCGCCGGCTTTGTGTCCCTGACTGGGGGCAGGGGCCTGTTGCAGGACGAGCCGCTAATCTTCGAACTGGGCGGCTGGACCAAGACCGGCGTCGACCTCGATCCTGCCGACTATGACGCGTCTGACCTTGCCGGTCTGACCCGCGCTGGGCTCAGCCTGCCTGGCCTCTCCGAACCGGAGACGATGCGCCACTACGTGCGCCTCAGCCAGAAGAACCACGCTATCGACTTGGCGCTCTATCCGTTGGGCTCGTGCACCATGAAGCACAACCCACGCCTCAATGAGAAGGCCGCCCGGATGTCCGGGTTTGCCGACCTGCACCCGTTGGCGCCGATCTCGACCGCCCAGGGCGCTTTGGAACTCATCGACCGTCTGGCGAACTGGCTGAAGACCCTGACCGCCATGCCCGCCGTCGCCATGACGCCCAAGGCCGGTGCCCATGGCGAACTCTGCGGCCTGCTCTGCATCAAGGCCGCCCATGAGGCTGCCGGCCAGAGCGCGCGCCGCACCGTCCTGGTCCCGACCTCGGCCCACGGCACCAACCCTGCCACCGCCGCCTTTGTCGGTTATAACGTAACAGAAATCGCCCAGACCCCTGACGGCCGCGTCGATCTCGCCGACCTCGAAGCCAAGCTCGGCCCCCACGTCGCTGCGATCATGGTCACCAACCCCAACACCTGCGGCCTGTTCGAGCGTGATATCATCGAGATCGCCCGCTTGACCCATACCCACGGGGCCTATTTTTACTGTGACGGGGCCAATTTCAATGCCATCGTCGGTCGCGTCCGCCCCGGCGACCTCGGCGTTGATGCGATGCATATCAACCTGCACAAGACCTTCTCCACCCCGCACGGCGGCGGTGGACCCGGCGCAGGCCCCGTCGTGCTGTCCGCCGCCCTCGCACCCTTTGCGCCAGCCCCCTGGGTCGTCAGCGGTCCTGATGGCTTCAGCCTCGT
>JAYTWT010000584.1:0-9079 GCA_043743295.1 Alphaproteobacteria bacterium
CTGGCGCGCCGCGCGAACGATGATGGTGTTGAAACCGCCTGCGAGACCCCGATCAGAGGTTGCGATGACGACCAGATGTCGTTGATCTGACCCTGTGCCAACGAGCAACTTCGGCGCACCATCGCCGCTGACACCGGCCGCCAGGTTGGCGATCACGGCGCCCATACGCTGGGCATAGGGGCGTGAGTTCTGAGCCGCGCTCTGGGCCCGGCGCAGCTTGGCAGCCGCCACCATCTGCATCGCTTTCGTGATCTTCTGCGTGGCTTTCACGCTGGAGATCTGATTGCGCATTTCCTTGACGCTGGCCATCGCCGGCTACTCGCTCCCGGCCTTAGGCGAAGTTATCGGCGAAGCCCGCGAGCGCGGCCTTCAGGTCGTCTTCGAGGCCCTTGAGATCCTTGAGAGTGCGGATCTTGTCGAGGAGGCCCTGATGCTTGGCGTGCAGGTGGGCCAGCAATTCACGCTCAAAGCGGCCGACCTGCGCGGTCGGCGTCTTGTCGAGATAGCCGCGCGTGCCCGCATAGATCACTGCCACCTGTTCCTCGACTGCCAGCGGAGAATACTGCGGCTGCTTCAAGAGCTCGGTAAGGCGCTCGCCGCGTGCCAGCATGCGCTGGGTCGCAACGTCCAAGTCAGAACCGAACTTGGCGAAGGCAGCCATTTCCCGGTACTGGGCCAGTTCGCCCTTGATCGGGCCGGATGCCGTTTTCATCGCCTTGATCTGGGCTGATGAGCCGACACGGCTGACCGAGATGCCGACGTTCACCGCGGGGCGGATGCCCTGGAAGAACAGGTCGGTTTCCAGGAAAATCTGGCCATCGGTGATCGAGATCACATTGGTCGGAATATAGGCCGAGACGTCGTTGGCCTGGGTTTCGATCAGCGGCAGGGCGGTCAGCGAGCCCGAGCCGTTGTCTTCGTTCAGCTTGGCGGCCCGCTCCAACAGGCGGGAGTGCAGATAGAACACGTCGCCCGGATAGGCTTCGCGGCCCGGCGGGCGGCGCAGCAGCAGGGACATCTGGCGGTAGGCGACGGCCTGCTTGGAAAGGTCGTCATAGATGATCACGGCGTGCATGCCGTTGTCGCGGAACCACTCGCCCATGGCGCAGCCGGCGAAGGGCGCAAGGAACTGCAGCGGGGCTGGCTCGGACGCCGTGGCCGAAACCACGATGGTGTAGTCGAGCGCGCCGCGCTCCTCGAGGGTCTTGACGATCTGGGCCACCGTCGAGCGCTTCTGGCCGATGGCGACATAGATGCAGTAAAGTTTGGCGCTTTCGTCGTCGCCGGCATTGATCTGCTTCTGGTTCAGGATGGTATCGATCGCCACGGCGGTCTTGCCGGTCTGGCGGTCGCCGATGATCAGCTCACGTTGGCCGCGACCGACGGGGATCAGGGTGTCAATGGCCTTCAGGCCGGTCTGCACCGGCTCATGCACCGACTTGCGCGGGATGATACCCGGGGCCTTTACGTCCACACGGCGGCGCTCGGCCACATTCTTAAGCGGACCCTTGCCGTCGATCGGCTCGCCCAGCGGGTTGACCACGCGGCCTAGCAAGCCCTTGCCGACCGGCACGTCCACGATCTCGCCCAGACGGCGGACTTCATCGCCTTCCGAGATCGCCTGGTCCTGACCGAAGATCACGACGCCGACATTGTCGCGCTCCAGGTTCAGGGCCATGCCCTTCACGCCCGCCTTGGGGAATTCGACCATTTCACCAGCCTGGACATTGTCCAGACCGAAGACGCGGGCGATACCGTCGCCGACGGACAGAACGGAACCCACGTCCGAGACGTCGGCTTCTTCGCCGAAGTTGGCGATCTGGGACTTAAGGATGGCCGAGATTTCGGCGGCGCGGATATCCATGGTGCTTACGCTCTCTTGAGGGCGAACTTGAGGGAATCGAGCTTCGAACGGAGCGAAGCGTCGAACAGACGGGAGCCCACCTTGACCTTGATACCGCCAAGAATGGCGGGGTCGACGCGGGTGGTAATTTCAGGATCCTTGCCCAGCGACTGGCGCAGAGCAGCGGCGACGCCTTTGGCCTGTGCGGCGCTGAGCGCGACGGCGGTGGTCACTTCGGCGGAGATGGCACCGCGGGCGGTGGCCGACAGCTTGGCGAAGGCGGTGATCACATTGGGCAGCGCGGCCGCGCGCCCGTTGGCGGCCAGGAGCCCTAGAAATTTCTTAGTCGTGGCGTCGAATTTAGCCTTTGCGGCGATACCAGCCAGACCCTTTGCCTTATCCTCGGCGCTAAAGGTCGGCGAGACCAGAAGCGTACGCAGGTCCTTAGAGTCCGCGAGCGCGGCCTTCAGGGAATTCAGGTCGGCCTCGACCGCAGCGACCTGCTTCTGGTCGTTCGCCAGATCAAACAAGGCCTGGGCGTATCGTGAGCCCACATTCGCCAGCTGAGAGTCGTCCGCCACTATGTTCCGCCCGGGTCGCGTTTCACGTGTCGCAAGCGGAGCATTCCGTTGCGACTAAAGGCTTGAAAGCGCTTGAAAAAAGCACATCGGACCCGGTGCTCGAAACAGCCCCCGGTCCAAAGCCGCGCGCCTAGTAGCACGCGATCTTGTGCGTCGCAACCGAGGGGGAGAAGGATTGCAGGTGCGGGCTGGCCTGGAAATGAGGCGTTCACCCCACCAATCCAACGAGCTTGAGGTTTGCCCCCTAGATCATCGACTCTTCGACCGATGGTCCCCCTCCCGCCGCTTTCCGGGGGCGGTAACGCAAAAAAGAAGGGCCGTCGGTTTCCCGACGGCCCAGGTGCGACAGAAGCTCAAGGTTGAGCTGCTGGGAGCTTAATTACTGCTTGGCGAGCGTGGTCGTGCCGGCGGCCTTGGCGATGGCCTTGGCGTTGCAGTCGGCCAGCTTGTCGTCGGCCAGGGTCTTGGACCCACTGAAGGCGGCGACGATGCCGACCTTGTCGGCGATGACCTTGCAGGTTGAGGCGGAGAACGTGGCCGAGGTCGGGACGGTGGCGACGCAGGCGTCGGCTTCGCAGTTGAACATGGCGCCGCCCGCGATGAACTTGGTCTTCTGGGCGATCGGGGCGGAGAGTTTGGCGGTGACCGTGTCGGCAAGCGCGGACCCGGCGGTGAAGGTGGCGAGCGCGGCGCAGGCCGCAAGAATTTGGAGCTTCATAGAGCCCTCCAGCGTTTCGGGGAGTATCGGCGTCAAGGATTTGAGTACCGGCACGGTCCAGCGCGTTTTTGGATCGCTCTGGGTATCCCCACCCTCGGCGCGCCCTGAACTAAGCAACGCTAAGATAACAGTGTTAAGATCGAGACGGCAACAGCGAATTGCGCAACATGGCTATGCGCAAATGCAGAGCTGATCTGCGGGATCGCGGCGGCAGATTCAGCAAGGGCTGCCCACGTTCATATCTCGTCAATCATCTTGGGCGTCTGGGATAGGATCACGGCGGCTGGGCGGCCTAAGCGAGTAGGACGAAGAGATAGATGGCCAAAGCGCAGTCAAAGCCGCCGCGGCCGCAGCGTAAGCGCACGCTGGGCCAATCGCTGATTTATGGGACGTTGCTGCTGGGCGTATGGGCGATGATCTTCGTGGTCGCGTTTTTTGCCGTGTTCGCCACAGACCTGCCTGACACCTCCAACCTCTATGACGCCAAGCGCCAGCCCTCGGTGGCATTCTTGGATCGGTCAGGCGCGCTGCTAGCGGTGCGCGGCAGCCAGGCCGCAGCCCAGGTAAACCTCGACGCGCTGCCGCCCTACGTGCCCCAGGCGTTCGTGGCGATCGAGGACCGCTGGTATTATTGGCACATCGGCTTCAACCCCTGGGGCATTGTCCGCAGCCAGCTCTACAATATGCGCCACCACGCTGATGGGGGCCCTCTTCGCGGGGGTTCGACCATCACCCAGCAGTTGGCGCGCAATCTTTTTCTGACGCTGAACCAGAACTACCGCCGCAAGGCGCAGGAGCTGATCCTGGCGGTCTGGCTAGAAGCCAAGTTCTCCAAGAAGCAGATCCTGGAGCTTTATCTTAACCGGGTCTATTTCGGCGCGGGGGCCTATGGAATCGAAGCCGCCTCCCAGCGTTATTTCGGCAAGCCGGCGACTCAACTCACCTTGGGCGAGAGCGCTCTTTTGGCGGGCATCATGAAGGGGCCGTCGCGATACTCTCCGGTGTCCTCTACCGATCGGGCGGCGCGGCGCGCGACCATCGTGCTGGATGAGATGCTGCAGGCCGGTTTCATCACGCGGGAACAGCGCGAACAGGCGATCCGTACACGCGTCCGGGTCAATCCGGTTCTGGCCAACCAGCGCGCGCAATATTTCATCGACTGGATCGATGACCAGACCCGCAGCCTGGTGGGCGAGCCTACGGAAGACCTCATCGTCGAGACCACCCTGGACCTGCCGTTGCAGGCTAGCGCTGAACAAGCGGTGCAGACCGGTGTCGCCGCCGCCAAGGCTCAAGGGGTCGAGCAGGCCGCCTTGGTCTCGCTGGATGGCGAGGGCCGCATCCGGGCTTATGTGGGCGGCGTCAACTATGTTCAGAGCCAGTTCGACAGAGCGACCACGGCGCGCCGTCAGGCTGGTTCATCGTTCAAGCCCTTCGTCTATTTGACGGCGATGGAATCGGGGCTCACGCCCGACAGTCCGGTGGTGGATGAACCGATCAAGATCGGCGACTGGGAGCCACGCAACTATACCGGCCAATTCCTAGGCCCGATCACGATCCGAACGGCGCTGGCGCAGTCGGTCAACACCGTTGCCGCGCGGCTGACCAATGATATCGGCGCGGCCAACGTCGCTGCGACGGCGCGGCGTCTCGGCATCACGTCCCCGATCCAGCAGGACCCTTCGATGGCGCTCGGCGCAGTCGAGGTCAGCCCATTGGAAATGGCCCAGGCCTATGCGCCCTTCGCCAATGGCGGCGTCTTCGCCAAAGGCTATGGCATCGAACGCATCCGGACCGCGAAGGGACAGGTTCTGTATGACCGCAACGTCGCCCGCGCGCCCCGCCAAGCCGTGATCGGCCAGCCGGCCCTGGCCTACATGGTCTCAATGATGCGCGGCGTAATCTCGGGTGGCACCGGTGGGCGGGCTAATGTGCCGGGCTATGACTTGGCCGGGAAGACCGGAACCACCAGCGACTATCGAGACGCTTGGTTCATTGGCTACACTGGCGGCTTCGTCACTGCGGTCTGGGTGGGCAAGGATGACAACAAGCCGATGAAGCGCGTCACCGGTGGGGCCGCTCCGGCGAGTATCTGGAAGGACTATATGACCGCCGCGCTGCCGCGGCTCAAGGTCCGGCCGATCCCCGGGGGCGAAGCTCCGCCGCCGCCGCCGCCTGAAGGGCCTATCGATGAAATCCTCGACGGCGTGGATCCGGCTGCGGGGTACGAAGCCATGATGCCGCCGCCGTCGGAGTTCGATGATTCTCGTCCTCGCCGAGACCGCAGCCAGACCGAGCCGACATTGTGATCTGGAGCTAAGTTCCGAAGGCGTGCAGCTTCGCGCCTTCGGACCGGAGCCAAATGCGATGGCGGCGCTCGTCCCCCACAAGATCGCGGACTATGGCCCAGAACCGCGGGCTGTGGTTGAGTTCCCTAAGGTGCGCGCACTCATGGGCGGCCACATAATCGGCGACCTCGAACGGCGCGAGCGCGAGACGCCAGGAATAGCGGATGATGCCTGCGCTGCCGCGTGGCCCCGGCTTGCAAGAGCCCCAGCGGGATTTGGCGTCTGCGACCGAAACCTTTGGCATCGACGCCCCTAGACGTTCGGCATGGTGGGCGGTGCGGGCGGTCAGCACCTCAAGGGCCTTGCGGCGGATGACCAGGACAACCGCGCGCGAGAAGCCTTCGCCCTCACCCATGGCGGTTATCCTCGGCGTGGAGCCGTCGATAGGCTCGATCCAGCGGGCGCGTCCGGTCCCGGTTTCCAGGCGCACGGGGCGTCCGAAAATTTCGATCAACAGGCCTGGGGTCAATCGCGAGGGCGCAGGAAGTTCGGCCAACCGTTGCGCAATCCAAGCAGCGCGTGAGCGCGCAAAGTCGGCGGCCTCATTCAGACGCCGAGGCGAGGGGGCGGTGGCGATCACCTCTCGCCGTGTTCGGTCCAGCCGCAGGGACACCCGTGCCGCGCGCCGGTTGACTTTCAGACGAACGACAGACCCGGCAACGTCAAGCTGGTCACCGTCCGCAAGTGCAGGGCTGAAGAGACTCATGACGACAAAACTAGACGACGAGGAGGCCTATGCCTCTATCCTATCGGATCGACGTCACACCTTTGCGGACCGCCGCCGTATCGGGACAACCTCGGCGGATGCCTTGGCGGTCTGTTTACGACCTCGGATCTGAGTCTTCTCGACGCGCTGCACGAAGTCGCGGACACGGGGATAGATTTCCTCGCGGAAGCGCTTGCCATTGAAAACGCCATAGTGGCCGACGTGAGGTTGGACGTAGTCTTCCTTAAGCTCTGGCGGCAGGCTGAGGCAGAGATAGTGGGCGGCTTGGGTCTGGCCGATCCCGGAAATATCGTCGTTCTCACCCTCGACGGTCAACAGGCCAATATCGGTGATCCGCTCAGGGCGAACGCGGCGGCCTTCATGATAGAGCTCGCCCTTGGGCAACAGGTGACGTTGGAACACCACATCCACGGTCTGCAGATAGAACTCCTCGGTGAGATCCAGGACCGACAGATACTCGTCGTAGAATTCCAGATGCTTGTCGGCGCTGTCACCGTCGCCGGCCATCAACTGGGCCAGGTAGTTGCGGTGAGCCTCCTGATGCTTCTCCAGGTTCATGGACATGAAGCTGGCCAGTTGCACAAAGCCCGGATAGACGCGACGCCCCGTGCCCATGTAGGGCGGCGGCACATTGTAGATCATGTTCGACTTAAACCAGGCGAATGGTCGCTCTTCAGCCAGTTTGTTGGTCACGGTGGGTGACAGCCGCGCATCGATCGGCGAGCCCATGAAGGTCATGGTTGCCGGGCGGCTCTCTTCGCCATCCTCAGCCATCAGGGCAGCGGCCGCCAGAACGGGTGGGCCAGGTTGACACACCGCGACCACGTGCGGCCTAGGCCCCAGCTGACGCAGCATGTCACGGATATGGTTGATGTAGTCGTGGAAATCGAAGCGTCCTTCCAGGAACGGCACCTCGCGGGCGTTGGTCCATTCTGTAATGAAGACGTCGTGGTCCTGCAGGAATGCCTCGACCGTCCCGCGTAGCAGCGTCGCATAGTGGCCGGATAGCGGAGCGGCGATCAGCAGGGCGGGTTCGATCTCGGTCTTGCCGGCGCGGCGCAGGTCGGAGTGGTCCCGCGCGAAGTGGGTCAGTTTGCACCAGGGCGACGACCAGACGGTCGTGGGGCGCACCCGGACCGAACGACCGTTGATCGCGACGTCATCGATGTTCCACTCGGGCTTGCCGTAGCGCCGCGTCAAGTTGGCGAACAGATCGTTGGAGGCGAACAACCGGCGACCCAGGTCGCTGCCCGCCGCCGGATTTAGCGGTGACGACCAGAACTTGCTGGCCGCTACGGCCGCTAATCGCATTGGCGTCGAGGCATAATAGCCAGCTTCGTAGACTGAATAGAGCATGGGCCACCAGTTCCTTGTGCGCTGCAGCATACAATGCGGAACGTTAACGGGCTCCGCAAGCGGCTTCGCGCGTGAGGCGTGCTCAACAGCTCTCGGCGCGCGGCCCCAGCTTCATCGCCGCCGTGATTTTGGCTACCGTCTGCTCAGGGGTCAGTTCATAGGGCAGCACACAGGCGAACCGACCTCTAGGATTGACCAAGTAGCTGTAGGCGGCGTGGTTCACCTGGTAGTCGTCGCCTTCACCGACCTTCTGATAGTAGACTCGATAGGCCTTGGCGGCAGCGTCGGTCTGGTTCGGTGAGCCGGTCAGTCCGACTAAGTGCTTGGGAAAGGCGTCGTTGGCCACATAGGCCTTCATCTGCGCCACCGTGTCGCGGCCTGGATCCAGCGAAATGAATACGGTCTGCAGGTTTTTGGCATTCGGTCCCAGTTGTGATTCCACCGCGGCCATCTCGAAGAGGGTCGTCGGGCAGATGTCAGGACAGTGGGTGAAGCCGAAGAAAACGACGCTCCACTTGCCCTTGAGCAGGTCCTGGTTGACGCTGACCCCGGACGTGTCGATCAGTTGGAATGGACCCCCGATGGCGACCTGCTGCGGATCTGAATCGCTGCCTTGGCGAACGGCGATGCCCGCCAGGACAACCAGGGCGAAGGACAGGACGGCGGCAATGAAAAGAACGCGCCTGGACATAGCGTGTGTTCCTGATGGCGGACGCACATGACGGAAACTACCGCTTCCGCCCGAGCTTCAAACGGAACGTTCGATAGGACCCGTCCCCTCGACACGCAAGAGGTGTGGGACACCACTGCCATACGGCAAGGTCATCTTCGGGTCCGCACCTTGACCAATGTGCGCTGGATGGTCGTGTTCGGCGAGGTGCTGGTCCTTGGACTGGGGCTTCTGCTTCAGTATCACGCACCGTTCATCGCGTGTGCGATCGTGATTTCCGCAGGTGCGCTCGTGAATGCGCTGACGGCGTGGGTCTGGCCTGGCCAGCGACTGCTGACGGATCAAGAGGCGCTGATCCAACTCTCGTTCGACGTTTTTCAGATGTCGGCGCTCCTAGCGCTGGTCGGTGGCACGGCAAACCCCTTCATTCTGATCCTACTCGCCCCCGCGACGTTGGCGGCGGCGACCTTGGCGCGGCAGCCGTTTTTCTTGATCTGCATCCTAGCCGCGTTCGCTTCGATGATCCTGGCTGTCGCGGCGCTACCCTACCCGGCGGTGCGAACCCTCGCTCAGACCAGCCTGGAGTTCCGTTTGGTTGCGGGCGTTGCGAATGTGGCCGGGATCGCCTTAGTCGCGGGTTTTGTTAGGCAGTCGATGGTGGAAGCGGCACGCATGGCGCTGGCCCTCGATATGACCCAAGCCGTCCTGGCTCGGGAGCAACGATTGTCGGCCCTTGGCGCTCTGGCCGCCGCCGCCGCGCATGAGCTGGGAACGCCACTGGCCACGATCTCGATCGTCGCCAAGGAGTTGGCGCGGGAGGCACCTACGCCACACGT
>JAYTWT010000585.1:0-1853 GCA_043743295.1 Alphaproteobacteria bacterium
TTGGCCAGATCGCCATTGGCCGCCACCTGCATGGCGCCCAGGATCGACAGGTCGATATGGCCGCCGCGGATCATCGCGAAGCTGTCGGCGCTCGAAAAGTAGGCGCTCGAGGGCAGGGCGGTGATGGTCTGTTTGCCGGCGTTAACCAAGTCCGGGTCGGCTTCCCCTTCGAATGGAAACGGACCCATGCCCAGCATACCGTTCTCGCTCTGCAGCGTCACGTTCATCCCCGGTGGGATGTGGTTGGCGACCAGGGTGGGGATGCCGATGCCGAGGTTCACATAGAAGCCGTCTTTGAGCTCCCTTGCCGCGCGTGCCGCGATTTCATTCCGGTCCCAGCCTTTTTGTGTCGGGGCCACTATGCCGTCTCCCGCTGGCGCGTCGTGAGTTGTTCGATGCGCTTCTCGTGGACGCCCGTCACGACACTGTCGATGTAGACGCCCGGGGTGTGGATGTGGTCGGGGTCGAGCGTGCCGGTCTCCACGATTTCTTCCACCTCGGCGACGCAGAGTTTGCCCGCCGTGGCCATCATCGGGTTGAAGTTCCGCGCGGTCATTCGGTAGACGAGATTGCCTGCGCGATCGCCCTTCCAGGCCTTGATGATGGATAGGTCGGCGATGAGACCGCGTTCCATCACATAGCGCTCGCCATCGAACTCGCGGACCTCCTTGCCCTCGGCCACCAGGGTGCCGACCCCGGTCTTGGTGAAGAAGGCTGGGATGCCTGCGCCGCCGGCCCGGATCCGTTCGGCCAGCGTGCCCTGCGGATTGAATTCCAGTTCCAGCTTGCCGGAGAGGTAGAGCTCAGCGAACAGCTTGTTTTCCCCCACATAGCTGGAAATCATCTTCTTGATCTGCCCGCTGGCCAACAGCACGCCCAGGCCAAAGCCATCGACCCCGCAGTTGTTGGAGACGACGGTAAGGTCCTTCACCCCCGCGTCGCGGATCGCGGCGATCAACAGTTCGGGGATGCCGCAGAGGCCGAAGCCGCCCGCCATGATGGTCATGCCGTCGAAGAGCCGCCCTTGCAGCGCCTCGACCGCGTTCGTGGATATCTTGTCCGTCATGGCCGCCCCATAGCGCCCAAACTCCCGCGAGGGAACCGGCGGCGTCCAGATTGGAGCCTTTCGGTGCGCCGGTGTATGAACCGTGGGCATGAGTCAGTCCCAGCTTGATCGGATCGAACCGGTGTCGTTTGACCTGTTCGTCGCCGACTTCCCCGCCTTTGCCAGCGCGCTGGGCGACAGCGTCAGCCGCTGGGGATTTGCGGTGATCTGCAACCACGGACTGTCGCCGTTGCGGGTGGACGCCGCGCTGAGCGAGACCAAGGCGTTCTTCGCCCTGCCCGCGTCCGCCAAGCTGGCCTACAAGCTGCCGGTCGCAGGCCAGCGCGGCTACACGCCGTTCGGGATCGAGACCGCCAAGGGCGCCGCCCACTACGACCTCAAGGAATTCTGGCACGTGGGCCGCGACCTGCCGGCGGGCCATCCGTTCCGCGACCACATGGCCGACAATGTCTGGCCGGACGCCGAGCGGCCGGAGTTCCACGCGGCCGTCGGCTGGCTCTATGGGGCGCTGGACGCCATGGGGCTGAAGGTGCTGGAGGCGGTTGCGACCTATATCGGCCTGCCGCGTCAGTTCTTCGACCCGACCGTGAACCTCGGCAATTCGATCCTGCGTCTGCTTTGCTATCCGCCGGTGGACGAGGATGGGCCACACATCCGCGCCGGAGCTCACGAGGACATCAATGTCATCACCCTGCTGCTCGGCGCGGAAGAGGCCGGGTTGGAGGTCAAGGATCGCGATGGCCGCTGGATCGCCATCAATCCGCCGCCGGGCGCCCTGGTGGTCAAT
>JAYTWT010000586.1:0-4100 GCA_043743295.1 Alphaproteobacteria bacterium
GTCAGCTTCGCGGACAGCTCCCCCAATGGGGGAGGAATTTCTTGTGCGTGGGTGGCCTCGGCGGGCTTTGCGGGTGGCGGTGCCTTGGCTTCCACCAGCAGGAAGGCGCGCAGGTCCTCGGTGCTGGCGGCGTCGAAGAACCGCTGGAAGGGCGCCATGCCGTGGGCTTTCAGCGCGCCTTGCAGCACAATCGCCTTGAAGCCCTCAGGCTCCAGGATTGCCGGTGAGTGCGACAGGTTGGGCAGGAACACGCCGCCGCCGTGGCAGGCGCGGCAGAACTGGGCGTAAAGCTGGCCGCCCTTCGCCGCATTGCCCTTGGACGCCGTGGCCGAGGCCAGATCCAGGGGCAAGGGTGTTACGGGTTCAGGGTAGGGCGTGGGCCGGGTCTTGCCGTCCAGCTTGAACACCAGCAGGCGCCCTTTGCGCCGGGGTTGGTCGCCGCTCATGGCAAACGCGCCGCCGAATCCCACCATCAGCGCCACATACTGTTCGTCGTCCACCGCATAGCTGGACGCCGCCGCAATCGGGCTAGCGCCGGTGTCGTAGCGCCAGAGCGGCTTGCCGGTCGCCGCATCGAAGGCGATGAATTCGTGACCTGCGGCATGGAAGACCAGATCGCCACCGGTCGCCAGCACGCCGCTGCGCCAGGCTTCTGGGAACCGTACCCGCCAGCGCGCCTTGCCCACAACCGGGTCCCAGGCCACCAGTTCGCCAAACGGCTTTTGCTCGGTGGCGGGCGGGGTGGGGCCGCGCGGTTGCCGGGCCATCGCCGTGTTCCGGTTGCCCGGCTGATACGCAAAACCCTCCGCATCGCTGTAGTTACCGAAGGTAGTTTGCGCCGGGATATAGACCAGGCCTTGCTTGGGGCTGAACGCCATCGGCTGCCAATTGTGACCGCCTGCAGGCCCAGGGCTGAGGCGCACGGGCGTCGACCCATAGCGCGCTTGGGGTGTTTCAACTGGTCGCCCGGTGGCCAGATCGACCCGCTCGGCCCAGTCGGTGCGCACGAATTTCTCGGCCGAGATCAGCGTGCCGCTGGCCGCATCCAGCACATAGTAAAAGCCGTTCTTGTTGGCCTGCATCACCACGCGGCGCGGCTGGCCGCCGATGTTGAGGTCCGCCATCATCAGGTGCTGGACGGCGTCATAGTCCCAGTCGTCACGGGGCGTGGTCTGATAGTGCCAGGCGTATTCGCCGGTGTCGGCCTTGATCGCCACGATGGAGGCGGCGAACAGGTTGTCGCCCTTGCCGCCGGTGCGGATCTTGCCGCTCCAGGGTCCCGCGTTGCCGGTGCCGATGAACACGAGGCCGGACTTGGTATCGTAGGTGATGGCGTCCCAGGGCGTCGCTCCGCCGCCACCCAACTTCCAGGCCCCATCCGACCAGGTGCCATAGGCGACGTCCTTCATCACCTTGTCCGAGGCGGCCCCATCGGGCGCGCCCGTCGGGTTGGGGGTCATGTGGAACCGCCAAGCCAGTTTGCCAGTGTCCGCATCATAGGCCGAGACATAGCCCCGCACGGGATACTCGGCGCCGGCGTTGCCGATCAGGATCCTGCCCTTCACCGCGCGCGGTGCGCCGGTCACCGTGTAGGGCAGCTTGGGATCCACGGTGGCCACCGACCAGGCGACCTTGCCGGTCTTGGCGTCCAGCGCCACTAGCCGTCCGTCCAGCGTGGCCACATAGGCGCGGCCCTTCCAGAGCGCGACGCCGCGATTGACCGTATCGCAACAGGCGTCGAAGCCCTTCTCGCCCGGCACTTGCGGGTCGTAGGACCACAGCGGCTTGCCGGTCTTGGCGTCGAACGCATAGACCTTGGACCAGGTGGTGGTGGTGTAGAGCACGCCGTCGGCGACCAGCGGCGTCGCCTCCTGCCCCCGGTCGGTGTCGAACTCCGCCCACCACGCCAAGCCCAGGCGTGCGACCGATTTGCGGTTCACCTGATCGAGCGGGGCATAGCGCTGCTCATCATAGGTCCGGCCATAGGTGAGCCACTCGCTGGCGGCAGGCTTGGCGATGTGCTGGCCATCAACACCCGAACGACCGCAGGCAGCCAAGTTCAGGCAGAGGGTCAGGGCGAGCGCAAGGCTCGCCCATTTGCCCATCTGCCTCACCGCCCGTGAGTCATAGCCGGAGCGCCCGCCACCGGCACCTTGGCCTGAACCAACAGATAGGCGCGAAGGTCCTCAGCACTCGCCTCGTCGAAGAAGCGGCGGAACGGCGCCATGCCGTGCGGTTTCTTGGCGCCGTCTAGCACAATGGCTTTGAAGCCTACCGGCTCCAGGATCACCGGCGACCGCGCCAGGACCGGCAAGTAACCGCCCGCGTTGTGGCAGGTCGCGCAGAACTGAGCGTGGAGCGCGTCGCCCTTGGCTGGATCGCCCCTTGACGGAACCGCCTTGCTGAGATCGAGAGCCGCAGCGACGACCGGAGCCGGGAAGGGTGTCGGAACCACCTTGCCGTCCAGTTTGAAGACCAGCAGGCGACCCTTGCGGCGCGGCTCGATCCCGCCCATGCCGCCCGCGCCGCCGAAGCCGACCATCAGGGCCACGTATTGGTCGCCGTCGATGGCATAGGTGGACGCCGCCGCGATGGCTGCGGCCCCGGTGTCATAGCTCCAGAGTTGTTTGCCGCTGGCCGCGTCGAAGGCGATGAACTTGTGGCCCGCCGCATGGAAGACCAAGTCGCCACCAGTGGCCAGAACGCCGCTACGCCAGGGCTCGGGGAAGGCGGCCTTCCAGCGCGCCTTCTTGGCCACCGGGTCCCAGGCGATCAACTCGCCGAACGGTACGGGCTGCTTGCTGGTCGGCGACAGCGCTGAGGTTCCGAGACCGAGGTTCCAGGCCCCGGGAATGAACTTGAACGCCACCGGGTCATTGTAGTCCATGTAGAGCGTCTGGGCTGGGATATAGACCAGATTTTCCTTCGGGCTGTAGGCCATCGGCTGCCAGTTATGGCCGCCCAGAGCGCCCGGCGTCTGTTGCTGGGTGTTGCCCTCATAGCGTGCGCCCGGCAACTCGACTGGACGACCGGTGACCAGATCGACCTTCTCCGCCCAGGTGTTGACGACGAATTTGTCCGCCGAGATCAGCTTTCCGCTGGCCGCGTCCAGAACGTAGTAGAAGCCGTTCTTGTTGGCCTGCATCACCACCCGCTGGGTCCGACCGCCGATGGGAAGGTCAGCGACCATCAAGTGCTGGACGGCATCGAAGTCCCAGTCGTCACGGGGTGTGGTTTGGTAGTGCCAGACGTACTCGCCGGTATCGGGGCGCAGCGCGACGATGGAGGCCGCGAACAGATTGTCGCCCTTGCCGCTGGTCCGCACCTTGCTGTTCCAAGGTCCGGCGTTGCCGGTACCGACAAAGATCAGGTCCGACTTTGCGTCGTAGGTGATGGCATCCCAGGGCGTGGCCCCGCCGCCGCCTTCCTTCCACGCGCCTTCCGACCAGGTGGCGTAAGCAACCTCCTTCATCACCTTGTCCGAGGCCGCGCCGTCCGGCTCGCCCTTGGGGTTGGGGGTCATGTGGAAGCGCCAGTCTAGCTTGCCGGTCTCGGCGTCATAGGCCGAGACGTAGCCGCGCACGGGGTATTCCGCGCCGCCGTTCCCGATCAGGATCTTGCCCTTCACCGCGCGGGGGGCGCCGGTGATGGTGTAGGGCTGTTTCGGATCGGTGGTCTGCACGGACCAAGCGATCTTGCCGGTCTTGGCGTCGAGCGCGATCAGGCGACCATCAAGTGCACCGACATAGACCCTGCCCTTCCAGAGCGCGACGCCTCGATTGACCACGTCGCAGCAGGCGTCGAAGCCCTTCTCGCCGGGCACTTCGGGGTCATAGGACCACAGCAGTTTGCCGGTCTTGGCGTCATAGGCAAACACCTTCGACCAGGTGGTGGTGGTGTAGAGGACGCCGTCGGCCACCAGCGGCGTCGCTTCCTGGCCCCGGTCGGTGTCGAAGCTCGCCCACCAGGCCACGCCCAGGCGGCTGACGGTCTTGGTGTCGATCTGGGTGAGCGGACTGAACCGCTGTTCGTCATAGGTCCGGCCATAGCTTAGCCAGTCCTCGGCCTTGGCAGCCTCGATGCGTTTGGCGTCCACGCCG
>JAYTWT010000587.1:0-8476 GCA_043743295.1 Alphaproteobacteria bacterium
GGGATCTTGGACTAGGTTTGTCGAAATCACACATAATTCTCATCGCCCGGTTGAACGATGGCCCGTTCCATCTCAATCGGTGTCCTGCTAAGGGATGGCCAAGATCGGCTGCTTTGCGTTCAGAGTGTGGCTTCGGCGATACTGCGAAAATAGACTGATCTCGCTATAAAGTCGGCGCGTTAAACCGCTGAACCAACTGTGGGCAACGAATGAGGGCTCCGACAATGAAGCTAAAACTCCTGGCCGGAGCCGCGTTGGCTGCGGTCTTAACCGCCTCTGGTGCCGCAGCCCAAGAAGGCTGGTACGGCGCTGTTGACCTTGGCTATCACTGGCCTGACCAGTTTGAGACCACGTCGACAAACAATGCCGCCAACGGCAAACCCTATGCCTGGGAAATCAACCAGGAAGAAGACTGGGCGGGCTTTGCGCGCCTCGGCTATCAACTGGACGACCATTGGCGCGTCGAGCTCGAACTTGGCTATCGCGGCGGCGATCTCAACTCGATCCGCGGCGGCTCCAATCAGTCGATCATCGGTCTCTGCACCCCTGGCGTGGTCCGCACGGCAGCGGCTCCGACCTGCGGCTCGCCAGATGGCGACGTCACAGCTTGGACCGCCATGGCCAACGTGATCTACGACATCCTGCCCGGCTCGATGCTCAACCCGTTCATCGGCGGCGGCGTCGGCATCAACCACGTCAAGGTTGACGCCACCGGCCAGTTCTCGAACGTCACGGGCACCATCAATGCGCTCAACCCGGCGATCCAGAACCTGGTGATCGACGACAAGGACACCGCGTTCGCTTATCAGCTGATCGCCGGTGTGGCTTGGAAGGCGACCGATCAACTTTCCGTCGACCTGACCTACCGCTATCTCAGCGGCGGCGACGGCGATTTTGCGTCTGTGGGCAGCAACGCGCTGCAGCCAGGTGTGTTCAGTGGATCGTATCGCGACCAAGCCGTAACCTTGGGCCTGCGTTATGCGTTCGCGGCACCCGCTGCGCCGCCGCCGCCCCCCCCGCCGCCTCCGCCGCCTCCCCCCCCGCCGCCGCCGCCGCCGCCGCCGCCTCCGCCTCCGGCAGCGCCGGCCTATGAGGCGCGGCAGTTCATCGTCTACTTCCCGTTTGATCAGTTCGTGATCACGCCGGAAGCCCAGGCGGTGATCAATGATGCGGCCAACTACTCCAAGGCCGGCAACGCCACCCGCGTGGTGGTTGTGGGTCACGCCGACACCTCCGGCGGCCTCGCCTACAACGTCCGCCTGTCGGAACGTCGTGCCAAGGCCGTGGCTGACTCGCTGGTCGGTGCTGGCGTCGGTGCCTCGGCACTGTCGGTGGATTGGAAGGGCGAGACCATGCCCGCAGTCGCCACTGGCGACGGCGTGAAGGAACCGCTGAACCGCCGTTCGACGATCGACATCAACTTCTGATCGTCTGATCGTTCTTCGAAACTGAGTTCAGGGCCCGGTGGAAACACCGGGCCCTTTGCTTTGCGCGGCGTGCTGCGCCGGCGTTCACAGTGTCGTGAGCCGGTGTTCGCCCAGACGGACTCTGCCGAGGCAAACGGGCATGCGTTAACCTCTCGTTAGCGAAAAAGTCTGTGTGCGGACGGGCCGCCTCATTGACGAGTCATTAGGACACGTGGCCCCATATGTGGACTGGTTCAGGGGCTGGACCACAACATGTAGGGCAGGAAGCCGGTGCGCTTCCATCTAAGGGGCTGATAGACGGGCATGAGCGAAGCGGCGAAAGTTGGGATTGCCGAGACTTCTGAACGGGTTGCGCAGACGCACGCGCGCCCGCAGCTGCAACTGGTCCGTAAGGTCGAGGTAGATCGCAGCCGCGACGCCCTGCTGACCGACTTCGGCAAGACCACGCTGGAGGACCGCTATCTGCTGGCGGGCGAAAGCTATCAGGACATGTTCGCGCGAGTCGCCACGGCTTATGCCGACGACGCCGACCATGCCCAGCGGATTTACGACTATATCTCGCAGCTTTGGTTCATGCCTTCGACGCCAGTGCTGTCGAACGGCGGCGCGGACCGTGGCCTGCCGATCAGCTGCTTCCTCAATGCCGTGCCGGACAGCCTGGAAGGCATCCAGAGCGTCTGGAACGAGAACGTCGCGCTGGCCTCCAACGGCGGCGGCATCGGCACCTACTGGGGCGGCGTTCGCTCCATCGGCGAGAAGGTGAAGGGCGCCGGCCAGACCAGCGGCATCATCCCCTTCATCCGGGTGATGGACTCGCTCACGCTAGCCATCAGCCAGGGCTCGCTGCGCCGGGGATCGGCCGCAGTCTACCTGGACATCCACCATCCAGAGATCGAGGAATTCCTGGAGATCCGCAAACCCTCCGGCGACTTCAACCGCAAGTCATTGAACCTCCACCACGGAATCTCGATCAGCGACGCCTTCATGGAGGCGGTGCGCGACGGCGAGATGTTCGGCCTGCGCAGCCCAAAGAACAATGAGGTGGTCCGCGAAGTCGACGCGCGCTCGCTCTGGCAGAAAATCCTGGAGGTCCGCCTACAGACCGGCGAGCCCTACCTGATCTTCTCCGACACCGTGAACCGCGCGATGCCGCAGCACCAGCAGGACCTGGGCCTCAGCGTCCGCCAGTCCAACCTGTGCTCCGAGATCATGCTGCACACCGGCAAGGATCATCTGGGAGCCGAGCGCACCGCCGTCTGCTGCCTGTCATCCGTCAACGCCGAAACCTTCCTGGAATGGCGCGACCACCCGACGTTCATCGAGGACGTGATGCGCTTCCTCGACAATGTGCTGGAAGACTTCATTACCCGCGCGCCGCCCGAAATGGCCAACGCGGTATACGCCGCAAAGCGTGAACGCTCGGTGGGCCTGGGTCTGATGGGCTTCCACTCGTTCCTGCAAAGCCAGAACGTGCCGTTCGAGAGCGCCATGGCCAAGTCCTGGAACATGCGCCTGTTCAAGACCCTGCGCCGCCAGTGCGATGCGGCCTCGCGCCAGCTGGCCGCCGAGCGCGGCTCCTGCCCGGACGCGGCCGAGCGCGGCGTGATGGAGCGGTTCAGCCACAAGCTGGCCATCGCGCCCACCGCCTCGATCTCGATCATCTGTGGCGGCACCAGCGCGGGGATCGAGCCGATCCCGGCCAACATCTATACGCACAAGACCTTGTCCGGCACCTTCGCGGTCAAGAACCCCTTCCTGGAGCGGTTGCTCGACACCACCGGCCAGAATACCGCCGCCGTCTGGGACTCGATCCTGCAGAACGAGGGCTCGGTCCAGCACCTGGACTTCCTCAGCGAGGACGACAAGGACACATACAAGACCGCCTTCGAGATCGACCAGCGCTGGGTGATCGAACTGTCCGCCGACCGCACGCCGGACATCTGCCAGAGCCAGTCGGTGAACCTGTTCCTGGCGGGCGATATCGACAAGTGGGACCTGCACATGCTGCATTGGCAGGCGTGGGAGCGGGGCTGCAAGTCGCTCTATTACCTGCGCTCCAAATCGGTGCAGCGGGCCAGTCATGCGGGCGGAGAAGCCCTGGTCGCCCTGGTCCACGCCGAGGGCAAGACCGACTACGAGGAATGCCTCGCCTGTCAGTAGGCGAGTAGCGATCCACAGGCTTGTTCACAAGATGTTGGGTCGATTCCGAAATATGACACTAGATGTAGCCGATGTTTGGCGCTTATCGTGGCGGCCAGACTGAACGCCTCCCATGGGAACTGCCGCCGTGACCTTCGACCCTACCGTCCGCAAACTTCCCGGCCTGATGACGCCCTCGTTTGCGTACAAGCCGTTCCGCTATCCCTGGGCCTATGACTTCTGGAAGAAGCAGCAGCAGGTCCACTGGATGCCCGAAGAGGTGCCGCTGGGCGAGGACCTCAAGGATTGGGCGACCAAGCTCAACGACCGCGAGCGCAACCTGCTGACGCAGATTTTCCGCTTCTTCACGCAGTCCGACGTCGAGGTGAACGACAACTACATGGAGCGGTATGCGCGCGTCTTCAAACCCACCGAGGTGAAGATGATGCTGGCCGCGTTCTCCAACATGGAGACCATCCATATCGCCGCCTATGCGCTGTTGCTCGAGACCATCGGCATGCCGGACGCCGAGTTCACCGCGTTCCTGGAATTCCAGGCGATGCGCGACAAGCACGACTATATGCAGAAGTTCGGCGTCGAAACGGAGGCCGATATCGCCAGAACGCTCGCCATGTTCGGCGGATTCACTGAAGGGCTACAGCTATTCGCCAGCTTTGCGATGCTGATGAACTTCCCGCGCCACAACAAGATGAAGGGCATGGGCCAGATCGTCTCGTGGTCGGTGCGCGATGAGAGCCTGCACTGCGAAGGCGTGATCAAGCTCTATCACGCGTTCAATGCCGAGACCGGCGTAGTCACCAAATCGGTCGCCGACGACATCGTCGACTGCTGCAAGACGGTGGTGGGTCTGGAGGACAAGTTCATCGACCTGGCCTTCGAGGCTGGCGAGATCCAGGGCATGACGCCCGACGATATCAAGAAGTACATCCGCTTCATCGCTGACTGGCGCCTGCGGCAACTGCACCTGCCGGAGGTTTACGGGGCGAAGGAGAACCCGCTGCCGTGGTTGCAGTCGATGCTCAGCGGCGTGGAGCACGCGAACTTCTTCGAGGCGCGGAGCACGGAGTACTCCAAGGCCGCGACCCGTGGGCAGTGGCACGGAGATGCCGGGGTGTGGGCGGAGTTTGACCGGGTGCGGGCGGGGAAGAGCGCGGGCGTCGCGAACGGGATACCGGCGGAGTAGGGCGGCTATGCCCTCAGGCGATCCGAAGGCTTACATCAACCACCGACGCGAAGTCGTAACATACGGCCTATTATGGCACGCCTCGCGAGTGACCTACGAAATTGGTCAGAGCGGTGTGGCCGGTTCCGCTTGGCAATGGATGGCAAGCGCTATTCTAACGGCGTTTTCTCTAGAGGCATTTCTCAATCATGCAGGCCCCGACCTGACAGACTGGGACGAACGCGCGCCAGTCCGCAAGAAGTTGACTTCCATTGCTTCCAAACTTGGCGTCGACCTCGGTGCGAAAGACGAACGGCCACTATCCACTGTCTTCGATTTGATCGACTTCCGTAACGAGCTAGCGCATGGCCGAAGCGAAAGCCTTACGGCCGTTCAGGAAGAGGTCGAACCAAGTGATGTGGATAGGCTGCTGATTGATGGCGCACCAAGAACCGCTTGGGAACTGAAGATCCGCTCGCCAGACTTCGCTGAACGAGCACGGGCCGATGTCGAGTCGATCATTGTTCGGCTTCACGCCGCGCTACCAAAGTCTGAAGTCGAGCCTGTGTTCTTCACCGGCATGCATATGAGCGCTGCAACGCTATCTCGCACTGAGTAAGCGGCAGGTTCCTGCCCCAGAAAAATCGGGGCACGTTCGACCTCTCGAATTCCACGGAGACCGAGCGACACCATACCTATCCCCCGGGCGGCACGCGCCTATTCATCGTCCACGAACGCGCCATACCCGCCGCCGCGTCGCTGGAAGTGCACCACGTCGCTGGCGCAATCGATGGTGACCAGGAATTCGCGCAGAAAGTTCCGGCCCAGCAGGATGTGGCTTGCCTCGCCGCCGTCGGTCATGGCGGTCATCTCAATCTCGTCGCGATAGCCGATGGCCGGGATTTCCAGCACGCCCATGTAGGAGATCGCTGTCCGGGTCTCGCCACTGGCCAACACCGCGATGACGTTGCGGATCGGGCGTAGACCCAGGCGTTTGGCGATGCCGCGCGGGATCAGGACCGTGTCCGCGCCTGTATCGATCACGCCCATGATCGACACCGCGTCGGAGGGGCCGCCGAGGGTTACCGGACGTATCCAGACCTCGACGTCCAGAGCGGTGACGTGAACGACCGCTCCGCCCCGGCCACCTCCCTGGCCCAAGCGTCAGGTCCTCATAGAGATATAGGGTACGCGCAGAGGTCCGCTGTCCACTTGCCGTACCAGCGCGGGCGCATCGCCCAGCGTCGCCGCCACAAAACGAGCCGCGTCGCGGAACTCGGAGAAGTGGCCCTGCAACCGTCCGCCTGAGACAACTACCCATTCGTCGGGGCCAAGGTCCCGCCGCAGGTCATCGTGAAGCGCCTCGAAAGCGCTGCTTTCCGTCTCGAGATTGTGCTCCGGCATTCATCACCTCCGTACCCCGAGGGCCTAGCGCGAGCGTGCGCCCGAATCACGAAGATCGGCAATGGTCACGACTTGCAGCATCGAGGATGGGAGCATGCAGGCCCTCTTGACCCGCAGCATCCATCCCGCTCGTCCGGTCGCCCGCTTCTTTGACCGCGCACG
The DNA here is from genome assembly GCA_043743295.1 of Alphaproteobacteria bacterium. Classification (GTDB taxonomy): domain Bacteria; phylum Pseudomonadota; class Alphaproteobacteria; order Caulobacterales; family Caulobacteraceae; genus Phenylobacterium. The sequence continues at coordinate 6,316 of JAYTWT010000587.1, forward strand.
CAACCTCCCCCCTTGCTACCGCCCGCCCCATCCGCTCCAGTGCCACCATGACCGAAAACACCCTGCGCGAACGCTCCCGTCGGACGCTGGAGGCCGCGCAAGCCGCCTGGGCGCAGGACCCCTCGCTGGCCAATACGGTCTGGTATGGCCGCGTGCTGGGGTTCCGGTATCGGATGGAGGAGGCGATCACGGTGTTCAGCGCGGGGCTGGAGTGGTTTCCGGACTCGTTCGAACTGCTGCGCCAGCGCGGCCACCGCTATCTGTCGACCCGCAGGTTCGGCCAGGGGCAGGCCGATCTGGCGCGTGCAGCCACGCTGATCGAGGGCATGGCGACGTGGATCGAGCCCGACGGGCCGGGCAATGAGCTGCCCGTGCCCGCCACCAGCATCCAATTCAACACTTGGTACCATCTGGCCCTCGCGCACTATCTGTTGCGCGATTGGGATGCAGCGGAGGCGGCCTATCGGCGTTGTCTGGAATGGGTGGCGCCCACGGATTTTGACGGGCTGACGGCGTGCAGCGACTGGCTCTACATGACGTTGCGGCGCAAGGGCGCCGTGGCGGGGGCGGCCCAGGTGCTGGCGGCGATCCCTGAGGGTCTGGCCGACACGGCGTTTGTCGAGGGGCCGTCCTATTACCGCCGCCTGCGGATGTATCGCGGCGAGTTGGCGCCCGACGACCTGCTGAACCCGGATAAGGGTGCCCAGGTGATCCATGACTTGGAGACCATCTACGCGACCCAGGGCTACGGCGTGGGCAACTGGCATCTTTACAACGGCGAGCTGGACCGGGCGTACGAGGTGTTCGTGCAGATCACCCAGGGCCGCAGCCGGTTTGCGTTCGGTTACATCGCCGCCGAGCTGGAGCTGAGCGAGAGGGGCGGCGCTTAGGCCGCCCGCACCATGACCCCGTGGCGACGGCGCAGGGCCGCGCCGGTGGCGCCAAAGCCCACGATCATCAGCGCCCAGGTGCCGGGCTCCGGAATGGCGGCGGCGGCGATGCCGAACGTGACGCGGTCAACGGTGAAGTCGTAGCTCGTCTGCTGGGTGAAGAAACCGGCCGTCAGCTGATAGATCTGGCTGCGGTTTACATCGAAGTTCTGGCCGCCAATGACGTAGCTATAGACGGCCCCGTTGGCAGTGCCGTCATAGGTCAACGCGGGGTTGCCGGTATCGCCGATCCCGCCCGCCGTCAGGCCAAAGGCCAGTGCGGTTTCACGCTGATTGTAGACCGTGGCCGGCCTGCCGATCATCGACAGCGTGTGCAGGTTCATCGCGTCGCCGACCAGATCATAGAGCAACAGGCCACTCTGGCCCGTGTTGAACTGTAGCCCGGCATCGGGGGCGAGCGGTGAGCCATTGAACACCTCGTCGACCCCGTTAATGGTCTGGGTGACGCGCATACCCGTACCCAGGAAACAGCCGAAGAAGCTCGACCCGGAACAGTCGGGACCCAACAGGTCGGTGTCATAGCGGAAGGTTCCCGTGATCGGCTTGCCCGCAAGGTCGGTCGGCGTGTCGAAGCCGAAATTGCCCCTGGCCTCGCCCTGCGTGACCGTGCCGGAGAAGGTTCCGACCACGATGGCGGCAGTGACAGGCTGGGCGAGCGCAAGCGTCGTGGCCGCCAGCAGGGCGATCGGGAAAGCACGCATCGGACAGTCTCCGCAGGTCGACAACGGCTCATCCGACATCCGGATTTGCGCGTTCATTCGGGGGGTTATGGGTTAGCACGGTCGATCCCACGTCCACTTGCGCGCCAGTGCCAACCTGTTGTCGCTCTGCGCCAATATTGGCCTCAGGAAAGGCTGCGAAGCGAGAGGAAGTGGTCGGGAGCGGGCCGGTCGATCTTGTCCATAGCCATCGCCGCACGGTTCGGCGACACTCCCTCCAAGCACGGCGCGGTAGACGCCGAAACGGGAGCTCTCGATGATCAAGGCGTGGATGGCGGCGGGAATTTTGGCCGGGTTGCTGGCGGGACCGGCCTTAGCGGCGGACCTGTCCAAGAGCACGGTGCCCAGCTATCCGGGGGTGGTCGGGGAATACCTGCAGGTTCCGGGCTATGACACGCCGGGGGCACCCGCCGCGCTGGACACCGCGACCTTCCTGCGGTTCCGATCGGCGGCGGACGGCGAGACGCCCAAGCCCGCCAATGCGGTGATCGT
>JAYTWT010000588.1:0-2560 GCA_043743295.1 Alphaproteobacteria bacterium
TTGATCCCGAAAGTCGCCGAGGAACAGGCCACATTCATGTCGAACGCAAAGCCCTCGATGCCCAGCGCGTCCTGGATCTCGATGGCCAAGGCTGGATAGGCGCGCTGCAGGTTCGACGCCGCGCAGATCACCGCGCCGATTTCCGAGACCGGCTTGCCCCATCGCGCGATCGCTTCGCGGGCGGCTGCAACCGCCATCTCCGCCAGCACGGATATCTGGTCGTTGGGGCGCTCGGCGATGTTGGGGGTCATACGCTCAGGGTCGATGAGGCCGGTCTTGTCGACCACGAACCGAGACTTGATGCCTGAAGCCTTCTCGATGAACTCAGCCGACGAGGGGATCAGCGCCTGGGCCGCGCCCGCCTCAATGGCCGCGGCGTTCGTCGCATTGAACCCCGCCACATAGGCGTTGAATGTTTCCACCAACTCAGCGTTGGAGAGGCTGTTGGGCGGGGTGTAGAGCCCGGTGGCGGCGATCACCGCGTGAGTCATGGAAGGCGTCCTTGGTTGGTTCGTCTGATTAACACAGCCGGCCGCTCCGTCAGCCGCGTTTATGGCACGGCTTGACCGGACATCCGCGTCCGCCCACGCTGGCAAAAACGGGGGAAACGCCATGGACGCCGCCTATTACATCCAGCTTGCGGCCTCGGGGGCCGCTGTCTCGGCCCTGGTCGGCCTAGCCGCGTGGGCTAAGATCAAGAAGCCGGCGGGCCCACTTGACGACGCCAAGGCCCGCGCGTTGCTGGCTGACGAATTCCCCAGCCGGAACGTCGATCAATTGTGGATCGCTTCGGACGGCGCAGGCGCTCTGGCGCGGTCCGGAGGGCTGGCCTTGCTTGTCTGTGAGGTCGGCGATGGCTTTGTAGCCCGCCAAATCCCATGGGCCCAGGCCGTGGCCGCCAGCTTCAAGAACGGTCGGCTTACCGTGGACCTGTCTGACATCTCCGCACCCCGTGCCACCATCACTCTGCCGTCCTGGCCGCCGAAAGACTTGGCCGCGTGATCAAGCCTAATTTCGATCCGGTTGCTCTGGCCACGCCGTTCTTTATCCTGACGATCATCCTCGAGATTGTTTTCGCGCGGCTGAAGCTGGCCGAGGCGAACTACGAAACCCGCGACACCGCCGTCTCCCTGACGATGGGCCTGTTCTCGGGCGTTGCGAACCTGCTCACCGCAGGCTTGGCGCTGGCCGCGATGATCTGGGCCTACCAGCACCGGCTGTTCACCGTCCCGATGACCGCCGTTTGGGCCTGGGTGATGATCTTCTTCGCCGAGGACTTCATCTACTACGTCTTCCACCGGCTGAGCCACGAACGGCGCATCTGGTGGGCGGCCCACGTCAACCACCACACCAGCCAGCACTACAACCTTTCGACTGCGCTCCGGCAGACCTGGACCGGCGGCATCGCAGGCACCTGGGCGCTGTGGCTTCCGCTGGCGTTCCTGGGATTCCCGCCCGCGATGATCGCCATCCAAAAAGGGATTAGCCTCGTCTACCAGTACTGGATCCACACCGAGGCGATCCGCCGGATGCCGAAATGGTTCGAGGCCGTGTTCAACACGCCCTCACACCACCGCGTCCACCACGCGCGCAATCCGCGCTACCTCGACAAGAACTACGCAGGCATCCTGATCATCTGGGACCGCCTGTTCGGCACCTTTGCGCCGGAGTTGGACGCCGAGCCGTGCCGCTATGGAACCGTCAAAAATCTTGGCACCTTCAACATCCTGCGGGTCGCGTTCCACGAATGGATCGGCATCGGTGCAGACGTCCTGCGCCACCCCCGCCACGCCCTGGGCTACATCTTCGGCCGCCCCGGCTGGAGCCACGACGGCAGCCGTGAAACGAGCGCCAGCCTGAAGGCGCAGTGGGCGGCGACACTGCGTTCCTCACCCGCATTAGCGGGGGAGGGGGACCCCAAAGGGGTGGAGGAGGCGCTTCAGCCGCTCTAACTCAGGTGTATCCAGCAGCCCGAACTTGGCCCCTAATCCCTGAGCAGCGGCAGACTAAGCCCCGACACCGGCCGCGCGCCCAAGATCTCCCTGCGGAACCGGAATAACTCAGCTGGCCGGCCACCGGTCTCGGCGTCCAGTCGCCCTAGACCCTCGACCAGCTCGGCCCGTTCCAACGCGCGGCGGAAATTCTGCTTGTGCAGCGGTACGCCGGCGATGGCCTCGACCGTGCGCTGAAGGGCCGAGAGGGTGAAGGCGTCGGGCATCAGTTCGAACACCACGGGCCGGTACTTAAGCTTGCCCCGCAGACGCCCCAGCGCCGTGGCCAGGATGCGGCGGTGGTCGGAGATCATGCCTTCGCCCAGAGCCGCCGTCAGGGCCTGGATTCGCGAGGGCGCAGCTTCACCATGGTCACGGTCGGCTTCCTCGACGAGGCCGGCCTCATAGAGCAATTCGTAACGTTCCAGGACCCGTTCCTCGTTCCAAGCTGCCCGGTCCAGGGCGAACAGCAGGCGCGCGCGGGCCAGTTTCTGCGCGTCGGCACCGGCCCAGGCCCGCAGCGCTGTCTCGATCGGCCCCAACGCGGGGGGGCGGCCCGCGCGCCAGTC
>JAYTWT010000589.1:0-2688 GCA_043743295.1 Alphaproteobacteria bacterium
GCCGGTGCAGTCATCGCGCTTGATCCAGAGGGCGGGGCCGTCACCCCCGCCGCGCGAGAGATAGTCCGTCAAGCCCTGCAAGGGCTCAAGGGGGGTGGGCAGGTGAGCGAAGCGGACGGGACTGAAGCGGGCGAAATGCATGGGCGTTGCCTAGCATGACTTGTTGGCGCGCCGCGAGCCGTGAGTAGGGTTGCTCACAGTATCGCAAGGGACGCGCGCATCGCCTAAGTTCTGATCACAGCGTGAGAAAATCTTGCGTTGGAGCGTACCGGTTCTTCGGCCACTGTCGAATTCTGCCAGGGTTCATGCGAGCCGGAGCTGCGACGAGGGGAACGCAATGCAAAGACACACTCTGTCCGTTTTGGGATTGGCTGCCTTTGGGGCGACGTTGGCAAGCGGCGCTGTCGCCGCTGAGACGGATGTCCAGGAACTGGTGGTGACGGGTATCCGCGGCGCGCCGCGTACGGTCATCGACAGCCCGACGCCGATCGATTCGTTCTCAGCCGCTGATCTGGAGAAGTCCGGCCGTGCGGGTGTCTTTCAGGCCCTGCAGACACTGGCACCGTCATTCAACCTGCCCTTCCGGGCCGGTGGCGGGACCTCGACCATCATCGCCACCGGCGGCCTGCGCGGCCTCAATCCAGACCAGACGCTGGTGCTGGTCAACGGCAAGCGGCGGCACAAGACCTCGCTGATCAATGCGGTGTCGTCGCTCTACAACGGCTCGGTCCCCGCCGACCTCGACATGATCCCGACGGCGGCGATTGCGCGGATCGAAGTGCTGCGCGACGGCGCGGCGGCGCAGTATGGCTCGGACGCCATCGCCGGTGTCATCAACATCATCCTGAAGGGCGATACGGATGCCGGTCAGGTTAGCGCCACCTATGGTCTCAACTTCGACCGCAAAGACGGTGACCTGACGCAATACGCGGTGAACAAGGGCTTCAAGTTGGGGGAGGCTGGCTTCGTCAACGTCTCGCTGAACTATAAGGACCAGAGGCTGTCGAACCGGGCCTATCCGGTTGCCTCGACCGTGCAGCTGTTCCCGCTGATTGCCGGGGCGCGCGACCCGCGCGAGGGCACCATTGACCGGCTGGTGACCAAGAATTTCGGCCAACTTCCGCAGACCAACACGACGTTCGGATTTGATGCCGGCTACACGTTCGGCGAGGTCTCGGCCTACGGTTTTGGCACCTATTCCAAGCGCGAGTCGGACCTGCCGTTCACTTTCCGCTCGCCCAACAATGTCAACACCACGCCTGCGCTCTATCCGTTGGGGTTCCGGCCCAATGAGGTGGTCAACGAGGACGACTATGAGTTCACCGGCGGCCTGAAGGGCGACCTTCAGGGCTGGGCGTGGGACGTCTCGACCGGCTACGGCAAGAACCGCGCGCGATTGCACACGTCCAACACCGAGAACGCCAGCTTAGGTCCGGCCAGCCCGAAGGTGTTCTATGTAGGCACCCTGGAATCTGACGAATGGACCAGCAACCTCGACGTGACCCGCCGCTTCGAAATGGCCGGCGGCTCGGCGTTGCAGGTCTCGTTCGGCGGCCAACTTCGGCGCGAAGGGTATCAGATCAGCCCGGGCGAGCCCGCGAGCTATGCCGAAGGCCTCTATCGCGCCCCGGTCGGTCAGCCGTTCGCCGGCGTGGCGCCCCAGACCGGCGCTCAGGCGACGCCAGGTTTCCGGCCCGCCGACGCCAGCGATAGCCACCGAAACTCGCAAGCTGTCTATAGCGAACTGGGATGGGACGCGACGGACAAGCTCTTCATCGGTGCCGCCGCCCGATACGAGAACTACAGCGACTCCTCAGGCGATACGCTCACCGGCAAGCTGACCGGTCGCTACGCGTTGACCGACTGGTTGTCGGTTCGCGGTGCCATCAGCAACGGCTTCCGCGCACCTGGCCTCGCACAGCAACACTATGCGGCGACGTCCAGCCAGTTCCGCACCGTGGCCGGCGTTCCGAACCAGTTGCTGTTGATCAAGACCTTGCCGGTCAGCGCCCCGGAAGCCATTGCGCTCGGCGCCAAGCCGCTGACCCCGGAGAAATCCAAGAACCTCAGCGGCGGCATTACCCTGCAACCGACGTCCGGCCTCGACATTACGGTCGACGCTTACCAGATCGAGGTCGATAGCCGCATCGCGATCACCAGCACGCTGACAGGCGCAGCTGTCAGTGCGATCCTGGTTGCCAACCGGCTGTCCGGCGATCTGTCGGCGCAGTATTACACCAACGCCATCGACACCCGCACGCGCGGGATCGATGTGGTGGCGACCTACCGCTATGACCTGGGTAAGTGGGGCAAGCTGCGCGCCAACGCGGGCTTCAACTACGGCAAGACCAAGATCACCGGCATCATCCCCAACCCGCCGCAGATCGCCGCTTTGGGCACGGGCTTCGCGCTATTTGGCCGGGGCAGCCAGGGGTTCCTGACCACCTCATTCCCCAAAAGCAAGATCGCCCTGGGACTGAACTGGGACTGGAACAAGCTGAACGTGAACCTGCGGTCCACGCGGTACGGCAAGTACACGGTGATTGCCGACCTGCCGATCAATGACCGCAGCTTCGGGGCGAAGTGGATCACCGATCTGGAGGTCAGCTACAAGGTGATCGAGAGCGTGACGATTGCGGCGGGCGCCAACAACCTGTTCAACGAATATCCGGACAAGAACGGCATCTA
>JAYTWT010000590.1:0-3230 GCA_043743295.1 Alphaproteobacteria bacterium
TGCGAGGCGATCTGCCCGGCGCAGGCCATCACCATCGAGGCCGAGCCGCGGGATGACGGCAGCCGGCGTACCACCCGCTATGACATCGATATGGTGAAATGCATCTACTGTGGCCTTTGCCAGGAAGCCTGCCCGGTGGACGCTATCGTTGAAGGCCCCAACACCGAGTTCGCCGTCGAGACGCGCGAGGAGCTCTATTACGACAAAGCCCGGCTGCTGGACAACGGCGACCGCTGGGAACGTGAAATCGCGAAGAATCTGGAACTGGACTCGCCGTACCGCTAAACGGTCGTCGCGATTCCGCCGCCGACCGAACTGACCCATCCGAGGAACGAAGAAGAGCCGAATGCCCCTGCAGGCGATCGCATTTTACCTGATGGCGACAGTCACCCTGGTGGCGGGCTTTTGCGTGGTTTCGGCCCGCAACCCGGTGCACTCGGTGTTGTGGCTGATCCTGGCGTTTTTTACGGCAGCCGGTCTCTTCGTCCTCCTAGGCGCGGAGTTTCTGGCGATGCTGTTGGTGGTCGTCTACGTGGGCGCGGTCGCGGTGCTGTTCCTGTTCGTCGTGATGATGCTGGACGTCGACTTCGCCTCGCTGCGGCAAGGTTTTGCCCGCTACATGCCTTTTGGCTTGCTGATCGCGGCGGTTCTGGCCGTCGAGATGATTCTGGTCTCGACCACCGTCGCCACCCAGGGCGCGGCGAAGAACAATCTCAATCCGTTGGCGAACGGCGCAGGGGCGAATGTCCCCAACGCCGAGGCGATCGGGCGCGTTCTCTATACGGACTATATCTACTTCTTCCAGGCGTCCGGCTTGGTTCTCTTGGTGGCGATGATCGGGGCCATCGTTCTGACCCTTCGCCACAAGCCCGGCGTTAAGCGGCAGGTGGTCATGGACCAAGTTCTGCGCACGCCGAAAACGGGCATGAAGATCGTCAATCCGAAACCCGGCGAAGGGATCCCTTCCTTCGCTGAAGCTACGGAGGGCAAGGACGCCCGATCAGGAGGACAAGTCCTCCGAAGCTCTGAAGGAGCGTAGGAGGATGATGGTCATCGGCCTTGCCCACTATCTGGCGGTCGCCGCGATCCTGTTTACCATCGGGGTCTTCGGCATTTTCGTTAACCGTAAAAACATCATCGTCATCCTGATGTCAGTGGAACTGATGTTGCTGGCGGTGAACATCAATCTGGTCGCGTTCTCGGCCTATCTGGGTAACGTCACCGGCCAGATTTTCGCGATGTTTGTGCTGACCGTGGCAGCGGCGGAAGCGGCAGTCGGCCTGGCGATCCTGGTGACCTTTTTCCGCAACCGTGGCGACATTGCTGTCGACGACGCCTCGATGATGAAGGGCTGATCTCTTGGATCCCAAAACCCTCGTCACGATCATCCTGTTTGGCCCGCTGATCGGCGCGCTGACGGCGGGTCTGTTCGGCCGTCGCATCGGAGATGTGGCCAGCCAAAGCGTCACTACCGGCTTCTTGATGTTGAGCGCGGTTCTGTCGTGGGTCGTGTTCGTTCAGTGGATGGGCGGTGGCATTGAGCCGTTCGTGATAGCCTATGCACCCTTCATCCATGTGGGCGATTTCACCTCCAACTGGGCGTTCCGGTTAGACGGATTGTCTGCGGTAATGCTGGTTGTGGTGACCACGGTGTCCTCGCTAGTCCACCTCTATTCCTGGGGCTACATGGCCGAGGACCCGGCCAAGCCGCGCTTCTTCGCCTATCTTTCCCTCTTCACGTTCGCGATGCTGGCGCTGATTAGTGCCGCTGACTTCATGCAGCTGTTCTTCGGCTGGGAAGGCGTGGGCTTGGCCAGCTATCTGCTGATCGGGTTCTGGCACCACAAGGCAACGGCCAACGCCGCCTCGATCAAGGCGTTCGTGGTCAATCGGGTCGGCGACTTCGGGTTTGCCCTGGGCATCATGACCGTCTTCTGGGCCTTCGGAACCGTCGAGTTTGCCAAGCTATTCCCGCTTATCGAAGCAGGCGTCGGTCGCACCTGGGAGTTTGCCGGTCAGGATTGGCGTCTGGTGGACCTCGCCTGCGCGCTGCTGTTCGTTGGTGCGATGGGCAAGTCTGCCCAGTTCTTCCTGCACACCTGGTTGCCCGACGCCATGGAAGGCCCGACCCCGGTGTCCGCCCTGATCCACGCCGCCACCATGGTGACGGCTGGCGTCTATATGGTCTGCCTGTTGTCGCCGATGTTCGAGTATGCCCCGACGGCCAAGCACATCGTCACTGTCGTCGGCGCCGTAACCGCGCTGTTCGCCGCGACCGTTGGCCTGACCCAGAATGACATCAAGCGCGTCATCGCTTATTCGACCTGCTCGCAGTTGGGCTACATGTTCTTTGCCGCAGGGGTCGGGGCCTATCAGGCGGCGATGTTCCACCTATTCACCCATGCGTTCTTCAAGGCGCTGCTGTTCCTGGGGGCTGGCTCAGTGATCCACGGCATGGCGCACGAGCAGGACATGCGGCGCTACGGCAATTTGATGAAGTACCTGCCGTGGACCTATGCTGTGATGACCATTGGCACCATCGCGATCACCGGCCTGGGCATCCCGGGCGTCGAGCTAGGCTTTGCCGGGTTCTACTCTAAGGACGCGATCATTCATTCAGCCTACGAGGCTGGCGCGGCGGGCGACTCGTGGGGCTACTTCGCCTTCGTAATCGGAATCTTCGTGGCCGGGCTGACGGCGTTCTATTCCTGGCGGGTCGCGTTCTTCACGTTCAATGGCCATGCGCGGTGGACGTCGGAAGATCTTGAGCATCATTGGCACAACCGTGACCACGCGCATGGTGACGCAGCTCACGGTACGGATCATGAGCACGTGCACGCGGGACATGAGCACAAGCCGCATGAGAGTCCCTGGACGATGCGCATTCCGCTGATCGTGCTAGCCATCGGGGCGGTCGCGTCGGGCTTCCTGTTCCACCATCAGTTCATCGGACCGGAGCAGGCCGATTTCTGGCGCGGCGCGATCTTCCACGCACCCGTAGCCCATGCCGCCGAGGGGCACCATGCCGCCCCATGGTGGGTGATTTGGGGGCCACTTGTGGTCTCGGTCACCGGCCTTCTGGTCGCAGCTTACATGTATATCTGGCGCGAGGGGACCGGAGCAAAACTCGCCGCCAATAACGGAATTCTCTACGTCTTCTTCTACAACAAGTGGTTCTTCGACGAGCTCTACAACGCCACCTTCGTTCGCCTCGCCAAGCTACTCGGCGA
>JAYTWT010000591.1:0-2074 GCA_043743295.1 Alphaproteobacteria bacterium
GGCGAGGCGATCGTCGGCTACATCCGCTCGGGAATGTACGCTCACACCTTGGGCGCTGCGGTCGGACTTGGCTATGTGGCGACGCCGGACAGTGCTTCCCCCCGCCTGGACGGCTACGAGATCGAAATCGCCGGCGTGCGCCACCCGGCGACCGCCTCTCTGCGGCCGATGTTCGACCCGGCCAACACCCGCATCCGACTTTAGCGCCCAACCCCTTCGAGGTATCGCGATGGCCAACGCCGCCGCCCAGATCATGGCCAAGCTCGCCGCCGACACTCAGGTTGGCTACAGCTTCGACCGCGAATTCTACTGCAGCGATGATGTGTTCGCCGCCGATATGGCCCAGGTCGTCGGCCGCAAATGGACCATGGCCGGACATGTCGACCGGGTTCGAAACCGCGGCGACTATTTCCTGTTCAAGATCGGCGATGAACAGATCATCATCCTGCGCGAAAACGAGACCAGCGTGCGGGCCTATTACAATGTCTGCCGCCATCGCGGTTCGCTGATCTGCACCGAGGATGCGGGCCACAAGACGCGGCTGACCTGTCCTTATCACGCCTGGACCTATGGACTGGACGGCGCGCTGGTCGCCGCACGGCTGATGCCCGATGATTTTTCCAAGGCCGACAATGGCCTGTTGCCCTGCCACGTGCGGGTATTCTTCGGCCTGATCTTCATCAACTTGTCGCCGGATGAACCGGAGGATTTCGACGCCACCTTCAGCGATCTTGCGCCGTTCCTGGACTTCCACGGTTTCGCCGACGCCAAGATCGCCCACCGGGCATCTTATCCGACCACGGCCAATTGGAAGCTCGTCGTTGAGAATTTCGTCGAGTGCTATCACTGCCAGCCGGCGCATCCGGAGTTCTATTCGCTGCACCCGCCGGAAGCGATCGTCGCCTGCGGGGCGGGTCCGAGCTCCGGCCCGGATGAGGCGGTGGCGGTTTATCAACCGGTTCTGGAGGCCTGGGAGAAACGCGCCGCCGCGCTCGGGCGACCGATCGGCACTATCGACGATGGCCCGGAGTCCTCGCACCTGCGGCTGTTGATCCAGCGCACTCTGCGCGAGGGCTACGAGACCGAGACGGCCGACGGGACGCCGGCCTCCAGCCTGATGGGCAAGCGGCGGGACTGGGACCAGGGCCGCATGCATCTATCCTTTACGCCGGTCAGCCACGTGGTCGCCGACAACGACTTTGCGATCCTGTTCTTCTTCACGCCGAGAGGCCCGATGCAGACGGACGTCGATCTGATCTGGCTGATCGACGGGAAGGCGGAGGACTACGATGTGGAGAAGATGATCTGGGCCTGGGACGCCACCACCAAACAGGACAAGATCATCACCGAGCACAATCAGCAGGGCATCCTGTCGTCGCGCTATCGGCCTGGGCGTTACTCGGACCAGGAGCGGCGGGTGGTCACGTTCCAGCAATGGTACCTTCGCCAGTTCGGATTGGTGAGGGCCGATTGATGGCGGATGGGGGCGCCCGGGTGCGCAAGCTTGATCTTCGCAAACTTCCACCGCTCAAATCCCTGCGGGGCTTCGAAGCGGCGACACGCCATCAGAGTATCCGCGAGGCAGCCGATGAGCTTTGCCTGACCCATCCCGCGGTCAGCCATCAGGTCCAACTCCTCGAAGACGCACTGGGCGTGCCGCTCTTCGTCCAGCAAGGGCGTGGCATCGTTTCGACGCCAGAAGGGCGCGCGCTCTACGGTTATGTACGTTCGGCCCTCGAACTGCTGATCGAAGGGGTCGAGGCGGCCCATAGGCATAGTCTGGACAAGCAACTTCGGGTCCAGACCTATGTGACGGCCTCCATCCGATGGCTGGCGGGACGGGTGCCCCAGTTTCTTCAGGACAACCCCCGCATCAAGCTGGCGCTCAGCACCTGCGCCGTGGAGTGGGAGTTCGATGACGTCCATGCCGACGTTGGCCTCGTCTACTACGAGGCCCATCCCGGTCCGAAGTATCACTGGGCGCCGCTGTTCGAGTACGCGCTCTATCCGGTCTGCAGCCCGGAGATGGCGGCCCGGATCGGTCCGGACGCCCAGCCTTCGGACCTGATCCAAC
>JAYTWT010000592.1:0-2682 GCA_043743295.1 Alphaproteobacteria bacterium
AACCTTCGACTTTCAAACGTCGACAGAACCCGAAGGACCGGCGGGCGCCTTGCCTTGAGCGCGAAATTTAGTGAAGCTTGGCGTCTAGATCTCCTCACCGCGACCCAAAACCTCCGCTCCAACGACACGCAATACATCACCTCGGCGCGGGGCGACCTCACCTCGACAACCAATACCCTGACGAGGGTCGGGACCCAGCCGGCGCGCGCAAGCCGAGTGCGCGAGGCCCACAAGAACGACTTCTCCTACGTCGCCGTCACGCTGCAAGGAGACCTGGCCTGGGGCAGCGTAAGTTCATCGCTCAGCTACGTGCACCACGTCTTTTCTAGCCAGTATGATGCCACTGAGACGCTAGCGAACTTCCAGTCTCGGCAGGACGATCTCGGCGTGTTCGCCGAGGCCGCCAAGGCGGACATGGTGGTACAGGATTTCGTTGTGCATTCTTCTGGAAATGGCCGCCTCAGCTGGCTGGCAGGCGTCTATGCGGCGAATACCATCGAGAAAACTCCCTCTACGCTTGGTCTACTCAGAGGAACCCAGGCCGTCCGAATCTTGTATTCCGAAGACCGCAAAGATCGTCGGCGCGAGTTGGCGGCCTATGGCGAGGCGTCGTACGATTTCGGCCTTGGCTGGACTGCGACGATCGGCGGGCGGGTGTTCGAAAGCCGCGTACAGACGTCCGCTGATCTCAACATTGTCCGGCCTTATGGCCCCCGCTTCTTTGCTCGCACAAGCACGTATCAAGGGTTTTCACCGAAGATCACTCTGCAAAAGGAGTTCGCGACAGGCGAACTTATCTACGCGCTGGTCTCCGAGGGCTACCGCCCTGGTGGGTTCAATTCGAGCGGCTTCTTCGAGATCAAGTCCAGCCGGGTCACGTTCGCCCCGGATCGCCTGCGCAACTATGAACTTGGTATAAAGCTCCGGCGCTTTGACGATCGTCTCACGCTGCGGGCGGCGGCCTATTATGACGACTGGTTACGCATTCAGACGGATCAGTACCGCCCGTTCGGCCTCGCCTATACCGCCAATGTGGCCGATGCACGTATCGTGGGCCTCGAAGCCGAGGCCGGTTATGACTGGCCCTTCGGCCTTAGCCTGCAATTGAACGGCTTGATGTCGGACTCGCAGATCAAGAACCCAAACCGGGACTTCGCAAGTCAGGTCACAGGCGCGCTGCCCGGCGTCCCGAGGATCTCTGGCGGAATGCTGCTGGCCTACCAGAGGCCGGTCTTCAATACTCTGACGCTGCGCCTCACTGGGGAAGCCAGTTATGTTGGCCGTTCGGCGCTCAATTTCGATGCGAACCAGACCCAGCGCATGGGCCATTACCTTCGTGCACGGCTCTCGGCCGAACTGACCAAGGAGAACTGGCGCCTCATGGCCTTCGTCAACAACCCCTTCAACGACGCGGGCGACACCTTTGCCTATGGCAACCCCTTCAGCTTCGGCCAGGTTCGACAGGTAACGCCCCAACGACCTCGCACGATCGGCCTGCGACTCGCCGCTTCATTCTAAAGAAAAAGTAAAGCTTCACCTGGGGGGCGATCCTGCCGAGTGGCGTCTTAGCTGTGAGGCCCGGATGTCCGGGATCTGGAGCATTTACCGGTGGTCAGGATATCGGCCCTTGTTTGCGTGCATAACCAGGAAGCTCAGCTTTCTGCGTGCCTGCGGCGTTTGTCGTTCTGCGACGAGATCGTTGTCGTAGCAGATCGCTGCACTGATCGTTCTCAGGAGATCGCGCGCCGGCATGGCGCGCTCATCATCGACGGGATTTTCCCCCTCGAGAGCCAACGCAAAATGGCCGGGGTCGAGGCCTGTTCCGGCGATTGGATTCTGGAACTCGAGGCTGATGACGTGGTCGACGCGGCACTGGCCTGGGAAATCCGAGCCGTGCTGCAGATGCGCCCGGTTGGCGACTGGTACGACCTGCCGATAGACAACTATGTCGGTGAAACGCTCGTCCGCGAGGGCTGGACCGGCGTGCTCAGTGCCCGCCGCGAGCCGCGACTCTACAAGCGCGGCCTCAAGGCCTGGGAACCGCGGCGCGTCAATGCGCCGGCGGTTGTGGCTGGCCATTCTGGCGGCGCGCTGACGGGTGCGATCCGCCGCACGCTGGGTCGCGACGTCGGCGGCTTGCTGGATCGCCTGAACCGCCTAACCGCAATGCAGGCTGAAGACATCGTCGATAGCGGCAGATCGCACAGCATGGCGTCTGGTCTGGTGCGGGGTGCCGGAGCATTCCTTCGCGGCTACGTCGCTCGGGGCGGCTGGCGGGAGGGTCGCGTGGGCCTGCTCACCGCCCTGCTTTCGAGTCTGTTCCCCATCTTATCTCAAATGCGCGCCAATGATGTGCTGGCTGCGCGTCGAGCTGTGGTCGCCCAGGTGCAAGATCAGGTGCCCTTGGACAAGATCGTCGGGCTCGGCGCCCGCTAGGACCACAACGTCTTAAGGTCACCGCAAGACGGTCCACTCTAGGAGTGTCCGTCGGCGCACAATCGCGTCGCGTTCGAGGTGCAGATATTGACAGTCCTGGTCACCGGGTCCGCCGGATTCATCGGATTTCACCTCAGTCGTCGACTGCTAGAGCAGGGCGAACAGGTCGTCGGGCTCGACAATCTCAACCCGTATTACGACCCCGCGCTGAAGGCCCGCCGCCTGGCGATTCTTGAAGCCTTCCCC
>JAYTWT010000593.1:0-7221 GCA_043743295.1 Alphaproteobacteria bacterium
ATCGGCGGGAAAGTCTTACCCCTGGAGTTATTGATCGTTGGTGCGTCCGGCAAGCCATCCGACCCCGACAATCGTCCCAACTCGGGGCGCAAGAGGCGAATTTACGCCGCGAGACGGCGCTACGGCTTTGGCTTGAACGCCAGCAACACATTGCCGGGTGCCTGTCCGAACATCCCATAGCCCGATCCTACGAGCAGCAGGCCGTTCACCCCGACGATCGAGGCACCGTCAATCGAGCCGCCCTTACCCGTAACGCCATTCAACGTCGAGAATTCGCGCAAGGTATCGGTCTTCCACAGTTCTTTGCCGGTGCGGGTGTCCAGCACGTACAGCCGCCCATCCAGCCCGCCCTGAACCACCGCCCCGTCGATAATGGTCGGCGCACCTGAGAAACCATAGAGACGCTCGCAGCGCGGGGCCTTTTTGTCGCGGCCGTTGGCGCAGTCGGGGGTTGCCGAGTAGTGCCACTTGATCTCGCCAGTCCGCACATCCACACCGTACATGCCCGGCTGCAGTTTGGGATCGATGGGATCGTCGCCAGGTAGCGGGCGACCGATCTGCGCCACCGGTACTAGGATCATGTCCCGCTCATAGGCGATTCCCCAATGGATGCCGCCGTTGGGCGCGCCGGTCCCGATGTCGCGCCGCCAGACGACCTTGCCGGTGTCCGGGTCCAGGGCCCAGACCGTGCCGGACTTCTGGCCCGCGATCACCAAGTCGCGCCCTTTGGACGTCCGGGCCAGGATCAGCGACGCGCCGAAATCAACGTCGCGATAGACCGTCTCGGGGATCCTCACGCAGTTCAGCCGATCCGCCGTCGGGTTGGGGCCGCACCCGGCATTGTAGATGTCGTTGGCGGTGGCTTGATGGCTCCAGACTTCCTTGCCATCCGCTAGCTTGATGGCAATCAAGGCGTTGGTGTTGTGATGGGCGGGCGGCGAATTGGACTCGCCGGTACCGAAATAGATCAGGCCGCGCGCCTCATCCACCACAGGAGAATTCCAGATCGGAGCGCCGGACGGGCCCCACAACATCTGGCCATCGCCCCGGTCCCGCACCGGCTTGGCGTCCGGCATGGTGTCATAGCGCCACTGCTGGGTGCCGGTCTTGGGGTCTAGCGACAGGACAAAGCCGTGGTTGGTGCAGCAGACGACCTTGTTGTCTGCGGCCTGCATGATCTCGAACTGGCTTACCGGCACGATGATCCGATCCTTCAGCACGCGCGGTGTGCCCGTGGTCAGAGAGTAGGAATAGGCCGCGACGTTCTTGGTCCAGAGGGCCTTGCCGGTGCCCGCATCCACCACGTGGACGGTGGAATCCAGACCCGAGAACGCCAGCACTTGGCGTCCGTCCGATAAGGTTCCGAGGCCCGGGCTGGAGCGCAGCGGTGCACCGCCGGGCGTGTTGTAGATCCACTTTATGCAAGGGCGGGCCGGTACGCTGACGTCCAACGCATACATCGCCGAGGCTTCGGCCACCGGGAGGAAGAGGGTGGAGCCGATCACGGCGCCCTGGGCACGCATCATGGTCACGTCCGGAAACCCGATGGCCCAGGCCAGGTCCAGCTTGCCCAGCGACGCCTTGGTGAGGCCGCTCTGCCGTGCGGTCAGGTTTCGGGTCTGGCGCGCGTCGAACCCAAAGGTTGAGACCGGCGCCTGCGCCTTCAGGCTCACAGTTTGGCGTGGCCCGTCGCACATCATCGACTTGCTCCAGTTGTCCAGCGAGGCTGTGGAGCGACCCGTCAGATAATTGATCAGATCGCCGCGATCCGCTTCGCTCAGCCCAGCGCCCTGAGCCTGCATCTTGCCCTTGGTCAGGGCAAAACTGATCACCTGGTAGCTCATCGCGCCCAGCGTCGCCTTCGCGGGCGAGCGAGTCTCGGCGGGATTGTCGTGGCAAGTGGCGCAGTGCAGGCGATAAACCGCCTGACCGGGGTGCGGCAGTTTCAGGGGATTGTCGGCGGGTGCCTGAGCCCTAGCCCCGGCGGCTGTGCCCATAGCGATGGCTAACGTTACCAATCCTGCAAGCCGCATCATTCTGGGTACCCTCGCGCTTCGGTGAAGGCTCTCATCGGCCCACGTCCATTTTCGAAGATACGGCATCTCCCGCGCCTGTCGACCGCGCTCGGCCTTGACCGCGCGCAGCGCCCCATCGCAAATGGCGGCCAAATCAAACAATTGTTCGGGAGAACGCCGATGAGCGAAGTTCTGCAAGCCCCCGCCGTCACCCTTGGCGGCCTCTTCGACCTGACCGGCAAGGTCGCGGTGATCACCGGATCTTCGCGCGGCATCGGCAAGGCCATCGCCGAACACATGGCCGCCCACGGCGCCAAGGTGGTGATCTCCTCCCGCAAAGCCGGGCCTTGCGATGAGGTCGCCGCCGCGATCAATGCTCGCACCCCCGGCCACGCCATCGCGGTTCCAGCTAATATCTCGTCGAAGGAAGACCTCCAGCGATTGATGGACGCGACCCGCAAGGCGTTCGGCAAAATCGACATCCTGGTCTGCAATGCGGCATCCAACCCGTTCTACGGCAGCCAGCTCGACATTCCTGACGACGCTTTCTCCAAAATCCTGACCAACAACATCATTGCCAACAATTGGATGATCCAGATGGTGGCGCCCGAGATGAAGGCGCGGATGGACGGCTCGATCATTGTCGTCTCGTCGATCGGCGGCCTGCGCGGCACCTCGGTGATCGGCGCATATGCGATCTCAAAGGCTGCGGACATGCAACTGGCCCGGAACCTGGCGCAGGAGCTCGGCCCCTTTAACGTGCGCATCAACTGTGTGGCTCCGGGCTTGGTGAAGACTGATTTCGCCAAGGCGCTTTGGGACACGCCCGCTGGCGAGGCCCGAGCCAGCTCCGGTACGCCGCTGAAGCGTCTGGGCGAGCCGGACGACTTGGCCGGAGCCGTCGTCTACCTGGCCTCCCGCGCCGGCGCTTGGACCACCGGCCAGACCATTGTGGTGGACGGTGGCTCGACCAGCTGAGGCCGGGACGGCGGGTTGACTTCCAATCTTCTATCTTCGGTCGTCGCCGCTAAGCCAGCGCCTCAGATAGCAACATGATCTGCGGCGTTCCAGCAAGGCGGCGCACCTTTTCGGCCAGCTTTTTGTCCGCCGTGAGCAGCGCACAACCCTGGCTCGCGGCTAGAGCCAGATAGATACAGTCGTAAGCGGGATGATCCAGGACCTGTGTCCACCGAGCGGTCTCAACCACCAATGATCGCATGGGGTAGAGATCGATGTTCATCGCCTGAAGGAGGCGCGAGGCGACCAGCCCTTCATCTGCCGAGAGCTCTCCCCTGCGGACCTTCTTCCAGAGGATATTGGCACATTCGGCCAGCAATAACTCAGGCGCCAAAAAATGATGAGATCTGTAGGCTTCGACTGCCGCGCCTGAGTCTGGCTCGCCCACCAGTACCTTGATGGCCACGCTTGCATCAACAACGAGCCTCATCACCTCTCGTCGCGGCTTTCGCGGGCCAGGTCTTCAGCGGGTGTGTGCGCCCGGCCGGCGGTTAAGCGCCTCAACTCGGCGGCGAGCGTGTCGAAATCGAACGCTTCCTCGCTCGCCAATGCCTGCTGAAGGATTTCCCGGTGCTCGGCTTCTGCTGAGCGCCCGTGACGCGCCGCGCGACGCTTCAAGCGCTCGACGATGTCAGCTTCGAGGTTTCGAACGTGGAGACTGGCGGGCATGGCGGGGTACTCATGCTATCATTGATATCAATGATAGCATGAGGTGGGGATCGTGGCAAAGCGCAGGCCGCGCTTCGGTCAGCCCTTCCTGTCCACCTTGGGCACCACGGCAGCCTGTTTGGGCGTGGTTGAGGGGAAGAAGGTATAGCTCAAGGTCACCTCTGCCTTACCCTTGGTGTTGAGGTCTTCGGCGTATTTGGGGTCAATGAAATACAGCACCGGCATTTCCACCGTCGCACCGGCGGCGATGGTTTGGTCGCTGAAGCAGAAGCACTCCAGCTTTTGAAAATAGACCCCCGCCTGTTCCGGCACCACATTGAACACGGCGCGGGCTGTGATCGGGGTCTTGGCGTGGTTGGTGACTTTGAAGAAGGCCAGCTTGGTCTCGCCGATCTTCACGGTCTGCGAGGGTTGCAGGGCTGTGAAGGTCCAGGGCAGGTCGCGGGTGTTGGCGTCAAAACGTACCGTCAGCGTCTTACCGAGCACGGTGTCTGGGGCCGCATCGGCCCGCCGGGTCGTCCCGTCAAACCCAGTCAACTGGCAGAACGCGCGATAGAGCGGCACGGCGGCGTAGGCCGCACCGATCATGCTGACGAAGGTGAAGGCGCAGATGACTGCGACCCTGGCGTTGCGCTTACGCTCCCGAGCGGGAACCATGGTCTCAGATGGGGCGGCCAATGACGTTGGCTCCCATGCGCACGACCGTGACGGCGTAGACCAGGATCACAAACAGCACGAGCCCTACGGCGATCGCGATGCTGCGGCCCCGTCGCGCTTTGGCGGCGGCTGCGTCTTCACGGACCGGTTCGCTCATCAAAATAGCTCCAGGGGCGCGACACCGAAAAGGTGTTCGCCGAGTAGTGTGGCGAACAACAGAGATAGGTAGAGAATCGAGAACGCAAACAGGTTGCGGGCATCTTTCGCACCGGCTCGCACGTCATAGAGACCGTCGTCGATGCGGCTGTCCGGCAATTCGCCCGCGTGGCTACGGTAAAGCCGCCAGGCCAGCAACAGGAAGACCGCCCCGCCGACCGCTGAGACGGCCAGATATACCGACCCGCCCAGCCCCGTGAATGCCGGAGCGAGGCAGAACGGGATCAACAGCACGCTGTAGACCAGGATCTGTAGGCGGGTGGACGCCGCGCCCTTGACCACGGGCATCATCGGTACGCCGGCCTTGGCGTAATCCTCGGAGGTGTAGAGCGAGAGGGCCCAGAAGTGCGGCGGGGTCCACATAAAAATGATCGCGCAGAGCAGCCAGGCGTTGGCGGGTGTCGTACCGGTCACCGCAGCCCAGCCGATCACCGGCGGCAGCGCGCCGGCCAATCCACCGATGACGATATTCTGCGCCGTCCAGCGCTTGAGCCACATCGTGTAGACCACAGCATAGAAGAGGATGGTGAAGGCCAGCAGGCCCGCCGCCAGCCAGTTGAGCGCCATTCCCATCAGCATCACGGAGAACATCGACAGGACCACGCCCAGGGTCAGAGCGTCCGCGCCCTGGACCTTGCCCGACGGCACGGGCCGGCCGCGCGTACGGCGCATCTGGGCGTCGATGTCGGCGTCGTACCACATGTTGAGCGCACCCGAGGCTCCAGCCCCGACCGCGATGCAGAGGACGGCTACCGCGCCCAGAAAGGGGTTGATCGGCTGACCGGCGCAGACCAACCCGGTCAAGGCGGTGAACACCACCAGCGACATCACGCGAGGCTTCAACAGTTGCAGGAAGTCCTGCCAGCGTGCGGGGGTAGCAAGGGCCTCGGACATGGCTGGAGCGTATACTCTCTAATTAAGCCCTTGCGTCACCTCTTACCTCCCATGCGATGCGAGGGAGGGGGACCGTCGGCCGCAGAGCCGATGGTGGAGGGGGCGAGCCTCAGGCTCCGCGTGCGGAACTGCCGCCTTCGAAATTCAGGGGTTGGGCTCACCCCCTCCACCACGCCCCCTGCGGGGCGTGGTCCCCCTCCCCCACCGAGATGGGGGAGGTCAGGGGTAAGCGATCACCCTAGTGGTTGGCGTCGGGCTTGATCACCGGCAGTTCGTTGAACTGGTGGAACGGCGGCGGGGACGGCAGGGTCCATTCCAGCGTCGTGGCACCTTCGCCCCAAGGATTGGCCTCGGCCTTGCGGCGACGGATCGCCGATTCCAGCAGTACGATCAGGAATACGCCCACGCCGACGGCGGTGATCTCGTAGCCGTAGGTGGAAATCTTGTTCCAGTAGGCGAAGGCTTCCGGGTAATCCACATAGCGGCGCGGCATACCCTGCAGGCCCAGGAAGTGCTGCGGGAAGAAGATCAGGTTCACGCCAACGAAGGTGATCCAGAAGTGCGCGGCACCGAGCGCCTCATTGTACTTCACGCCCCACATCTTTTCGAACCAGTAGTAGAAGCCCGCGAAGATCCCGAACACGGCACCCAGGCTCAGCACATAGTGGAAGTGGGCCACCACATAGTAGGTGTCGTGCAGGCTGTAATCGATGCCCGCGTTGGCCAGAACCACGCCGGTCACGCCGCCCACGGTGAACAGGAAGATGAAGCCAATAGCCCACAGCATGGGTGTCTTGAAGTCGATCGACCCACCCCACATCGTGGCGATCCAGGAGAACACCTTCACCCCGGTCGGCACGGCGATGACCATCGTCGCGGCCACGAAATATGCGCGCAGCTCGATGCCCATTCCGGAGGTGTACATGTGGTGCGCCCACACGATGAAGCCGACGAAGCCGATGGCCACCATGGCGTAGGCCATGGGCAGGTAGCCGAACACCGGCTTATTGGAGAAGGTCGAGACGATGTGGCTGATCATGCCGAAGGCTGGCAGGATCAGGATGTACACTTCCGGGTGCCCGAAGAACCAGAACAGGTGCTGGAACATCACCGGGTCGCCGCCGCCGGCCGCGTCGAAGAAGTGGGTGTGGAAGTTACGATCCGTCAACAGCATGGTGATCGCGCCGGCCAGGACGGGCAGCGAGAGCAACAGCAGGAACACGGTCACCAGGATCGACCAGACAAACAGCGGCATCCGGTGCAGCGTCATGCCTGGCGCACGCATGTTGAAGATCGTGGTGATGAAGTTGATGGCACCTAGGATTGAGGACGCGCCAGCCAAGTGGATCGACAGGATCGCGCAGTCCATGGCCGGTCCGGTATGGCCGATGGTCGAGAGCGGCGGATAGAGTGTCCAGCCGCCGCCAAAGCCCTTCCCAGGCCCGCCGTCGACGAACATTGAGATCACCAGCATCACCCAGGCCGCCACCAGCAGCCAGAATGAGATGTTGTTCATCCGCGGGAAGGCCATGTCCGGCGCGCCGATCATCAGCGGCACAAACCAGTTGCCGAAGCCGCCGATCATGGCGGGCATGACCATGAAGAAGATCATGATCAGGGCGTGAGCGGTGACCACGACGTTGTAGCCATGCTTAGACGGCTCGACGAGGCCGGTCTGGGCCAGCCAGGAGCCGGCCTTGAAGATCTGAATGCCGGGCTCATAGAGCTCGGCGCGGATCAGGCCGCTGAGCGC
>JAYTWT010000594.1:0-2097 GCA_043743295.1 Alphaproteobacteria bacterium
TATGCGTTCCGCAATCTGGCGCTCAAAAACGCGGATCCGCGGCCAGCGGGCACCGATGCCTCGACCTTAGCCGGGCTGGAAAAGAGCGACGAAGGCTAGGGTCTAGCCCACGGCCATCTGAGCGGCTTCACGCGCGCAATCGCGGTTGGGCTTCACGCCGTTGGCGCGGGCGGCTGCGACTTCAGCACGAGCGGCCTCGACGTCGGCACGGAACTCCGCGCTGGCGTTCAGCTTGGCGACGGTCGCTGCGCCCATGGTCCGGCCTTCTTCGACGTCGGTGACGTAGTGGACATTGCAGACGGCACGGCTGTGGCTGAACGCCCGACCTCGGGCCAGGACGGCGTCGGCGTGATCGGGTGCGACCTGGGCCATGATCAGACCCCAGCCCCACCCGATGGCGGCATGGCCCGAGGGGTATGAGCCGTCCCGCCGCAGACCCGCTTCGATAGCTGGAGTACAGATCGGCGCGCCATTGGTCATGAACGGGCGCGGACGCTGGTATTTGGTCTTGGTCGGATAGGTGGATAGGCCAATGTCCGACAGTGACCGTCGCATGAGGGTGTAGAGCCGGGGCGTTGCGGCCTCGCTGACACCGACGCCGAGCGCGCAGGAGAAGGTCCCGGTGACATTGGGGAACGTCAGGTCCGCATCCTCGGTCGCCAAATCCCAGCGGGGGCCGCCGTGGAGTTTCAGTGCCGCCTTCGAGGCCTCTTCGTCTCGGGCCAGTGCCCCGGATCCAGCGGCGGGCGGGGGCGGTAGAAGGTTCAGGCTGTTGGGCGCGCCGCCGACGCCGAGATACCCGGCGGCCCGGGTGAGCACGGCAGGTGGTGCCGGGGTCGGTGCCTGGGCCGAGCTGAAACTCACCGCACCGCTGATGGCCAAGACCGCGAGCCCTGCAATTCCCGCCGTCTTGTTCATGGCACCTGTCCTGCTGTTTCGGCGCTCTGTGTCTTCAGGCGCTGGACCATATCGTCCGACAAATAGCCGTCCGCCACCAGACCCCTTGAGGCCTGCCAGGCGCGAAGGGCCCGCCGGGTGCCCATGCCGATGACGCCGTCCGGCGCGCCGACCTCAAAGCCCAGCGCGGCTAGGGCCCGTTGCGCGGTCATGCGGTCGACGAGGGCAAGCGAGGCTTCCTTTGGCCAGGGCCGCACCAGGGCGGTACCGCCGCCCAGACGCTCGGCCAACAGGCCGACCCCCAGGGCATAGGCCAGGCTGTTGTTATAGGCCCGGATCGCGAAATGGTTGGGGAACAACAGGAAGGACGGCCCCGCCGCGCCCGCGGGCGTGACCAACTGGGTCTTGCCCGCCTGATCGATGGGCGACCAGACGCCGAGATCGGCGGGGATCACGCCGCGTTCGGCCCACCAGCCCGGCGGCTCTTTCGGGCCCTCGGTTAGGCTGTAGTCGAAGCCAGAGGGCAGGATCACCTCGCGGGCCCAGCTTTGGCCGGGTACCCAGCCGGCCTTGGCCAGCAGGTTCGCGGCAGACGCCAAGGCATCGGGGCTTGAGCGCCAGATGTCGCGCCGACCATCTCCGTCCTGATCAACCGCCGTGGAGAGGAAGGTGGTGGGGATGAACTGGGTCTGGCCCATGGCCCCGGCCCAGGACCCGCGCAGGCGCTCGCGCGGCTGTTCGTCGGACTGGATGATGGTCAGGATCGCCAGCATCTCACCCTCGGCCCAGGCGCGGCGGCGGCCTTGCGCGGCCAGGGTCGCGAGGGACCGGAAGGCATCATAGTTGCCCTGGATACTGCCAAAGCCACTTTCCAGCGCCCAGATGCCCAACAGGATCTCGCGCGGCACCCCGAACCGGCCCTCGATGTCCGGAAAGGCGGCTACATCGAGGGCGCGGCGTCTGCCGATGGCGAGGCGGTCGGGGGTGACGACGCCGGAGAGGTAGTCGCTGATCGGCTTGGAGAATTCGGGCTGTCGGCTGTCGGCACCGGCGACGCGGGGGTCGGGTGTGAGGCCCGCCATCTCGCGGACCAGGGTGTCACGCGCGATCCCGGCGTCCAGGGCGCGGGTCTGAAACGCGGTCGCCCAGGTGTCGAAGATCATGTCGCCTGAGGCCACCGGCGGCAACAGCACCTGCGCG
>JAYTWT010000595.1:0-3998 GCA_043743295.1 Alphaproteobacteria bacterium
GTGACCCGTGCGGCGATGGCGGAAGGTGAGGCCATCTTAGCGACTGGCGAGTTCCGCTTCGCGAACGCCGACGACATGTTCGACAGTCTTGAAAAAGCCGTCGGGGCTTAAGCGCGCGCCGTTTCCGCGACTGGCGGAGTACGCCAAGACATTCCTGAACGATTGGGAACGTCTGTCGCGCACCGGTCGCTATGATCTGGGCAAGCTGAAAGAGGTGATGCTGTTGCTGGTCGCCAACGACGCGCTGCTGGGCGCGGAGTGGAAAGACCACCCGTTGAAGGGCGATTGGGCCGGCACACGGGAATGCCACGTCGGCGGGGATTTTCTGTTGATCTATCGGCTGGCCGACAAGCCGGGGCCGGGCGGCGGCATCGTCTTTCTGCGCGCGGGAACGCACAGCGAGCTGTTCCGGGAGTAGGTGGTCAGGTGGGGTAGACGTGGAATTCGGTGCCCGGTCGCGCCCCCTCCACCGCTTCGCGGTCCCCCTCCCCCGAAATCGGGGTAGGAACGTGAAGATCACACCTGCAGGACGTGTTTGGCCATGATGTTGCGTTGGACCTCGTCGGTGCCGCCGGCGATGCTGGCCGCGCGGGCTTCGAGGTAGAGGGTGACTTCGGCTTGGGCCCATTCTGGGCCAATGGGGGCTGGGCCGACGGTTTGGTTGGAGCCGCTGATCTCGGGGAACCAGGGGGCGGCGTAGGGGCCAGCGCATTCGACGAAGAACTCGGTCATCCGCTGGACGATGTCGGTGCCCTTGAGCTTGAGTAGCGACGATTGGGCGCCCGGCGCACCGCCAGCGGCGACTTCGGAGAGGGTGCGCAGTTCGGTGATGGCCAGGGCCTGGAGTTCGATATCGGCCCAGCCGAGGCGCGCGGCAAACCCAGCATCGTCCATCAGCGTGCCGCCGCTCTGCATGGGGATCTCGGCGGCGGCTTGGCGCAAGCGGCCCAGCATCTCCAGCGACCGGGTGACGAACGCCTGGCCGGTGCGCTCATGCGTCAGGAGGCCCTTGGCGACGGTCCAGCCCTCGCCCTCGCGGCCGACCCGGTTGGCGACCGGCACCCGGACCGCATCGAAGGTCACCCGGTTGAACATGTGCCGCCCGTCGATGGAGATGATCGGCGAAACCTGAACCCCCGGGGTGCGCATGTCGAGCAACAGGAAGGTGATGCCCGCCTGGCGCTTGGGCTCATCGGAGGTGCGGGTGAGGCAGAACATCCAGTCGGCGTGGTGGGCGCCGCTGGTCCACACCTTCTCGCCGTCGACGACGTAGTGGTCACCGTCCCGCACCGCGCGGGTGCGTAAGCTGGCGAGGTCAGAGCCGGAACCGGGCTCAGAATAGCCCTGGCACCAGCGTTTGCGGTCGTGGTGGATGTCGGGCAGGAAGCGGGCCTGCTGCTCGGGCGAGCCATAGGCGAACAGCACCGGGGCCAACATGCCGGGGCCCATGCCGCCGACCTGACCGGGCAGGCTCGCGGCGGTGGTCTCACGCTCCCAGATATAGTTCTGAGTGGCGGTCCAGCCGGGTCCGCCGAATTGGGTCGGCCATTTGTTGACCGCCCAGCCGGCGGCCATCAGCGCGGCGTGCCAGCGGCTTTCATGTTCTTTGGTCCGGTTGTAGCGTTCGCCCTTCGGGAACGTGCGGGCGATCAGGTCGCGGACGGTTTGCTGGAAAACGCGTTCGGTGTCTGACAGGCTGAGGTCCATGGACAGTCTCGTGAGTATTATTTTATGATACGTCAATAAGAACGGGGCCCAAGCCCCGTCAAGTTGGGAATGCGGTGGAGGATAACCCGATGACGCTTGAGGCCTTTGCGACAATTGATCAGGATGGCGTACTGAGCGGCCCCATGCGGCGGCCGGAGAATTTCTCCAAGAACGCCAAGGGCTCGATCCACGACGATGCCACGGCCCAGACGCTGGGGTTCCGGGGCGGCACGGTGGCGGGGAATATCCACCATGAGCAGTTCCCGCCGCTGTTGGATGCACGGTTCGGGCCGGGCTGGCTGAAGCGGGGGGGCATCTCGCTGTTCTTCATGAATGCCACGACGGACGGCGAGCCGGTGCAGGCGCATATCGGGGCGATCGAGGATGTCGGGCTGGACCTGCGGCGCGCGCCGACCTGGATGGAAACGCCGGAGGGCGTGCGGGTGATGGAGGGTACGGCTTGGATCGGCGGCGATGATCCCGGCTCGGCGCTGCGCAAGCGGGTGGCGAGTGCGCGGCCAGCCACGGACCTTAGGATCCTGAAGGCCTCGAAGGTGGGCGACACGGTGCGTGATATTCCCAGCCGGTTGAAGGGCGAGATCGTGCTGCCCCGACTGGCCGCGATCACCGAACCCCGGCCTGAGTACACCGACCCCGCGATCTATGGCGAGCGGGTGGCGGCGCCGTCGGTGGCGATCGATGCCCTACGCGCCGTCGAGGTGCCGCTGTTCATGAAGGTGGAGAACTTCGTCGGCATGTTCGGGGCCATCGAGTTGCAGTACGTCGACGGGCCGATATTTGTGGATCACGACTATCTGGTCGATGCCCAGGTGCTGGCGCTGTCGGAATCGCCCAAGACCGAGGTGGCCTGGTTCGAGAGCACGCTGAAAGACGCGGCCGACGGTCGCATCGTGGCCAAGATGATCATGATGACTCGCCTGCTGAAGGGTTCCTCGCCACTCTGGGGGTAACGAGAAGAATCTTAGGGGCGGGCGAGGCATGACATCTAGTTTCGTCCAGTGGGGCGTGTTCTTAGGGTTGACCCTGCTGATGGCGCTGGCCACCTGGTGGCAGGTGCGCCGGATGGGCGGGCGCTCGACGGACAGCAACAGCGAGTATTTCCTGGCGGGCCGAAACCTGACTTGGCCGTTCATCGCCGGATCGATCACCCTGACGAACCTTTCGACCGATCAGCTGGTGGGGATGAACGGCAACCAGATGTTTCTCCTAGCGTGGTGGGAATTGTCAGCGTTGGCGGGCTTAGCGATGCTGGGGCTAGTGTTCCTGCCGATCTACTATCGCAACAACTGCACCACGACGACGGAGCTGCTGGAGCGAAAATACGGTTCGAAGCACCTGCGCGCTACAGTCTCTCTGCTGTTCCTGGCGGGCAATGTGTTCATCTACCTGCCGATCATGTCGTACACCGGCGCGCTGTTCCTGAAGACCATGTTCGCGACGGGGATCCCGTTGATGGTGCTGGCCGGGGCTATTGCAGCGGTGGGCGCGGCCTATACGGTGCTGGGCGGCCTTCGGGCGGTGGCGGTCTACGACACCTTCTCAGGCGTCGGCGTGCTGGGCATGGCGGCGGCGGTGACGGTGCTGGCGATGGCGGCCATCGGTTTTGACTTTTCAGGCATCCCGGTAGAGCGCCTGTCGATGATCGGTGGGCCCGACAGCCCGATCCCCTGGCCGACGCTGCTGACCGGGATGATCTTCATCCAGATGTTCTATTGGTCCACCAACCAGACGATCACCCAGCGGGCGATGGCGGCGCCGACCCTGCGAGAAGGCCAGAAGGGCATCCTGGCGGCGGCCGTGATCCGCTTCCTGTTCATCCCCGCCATCGTGGTGGTGCCGGGGGTCTGCGCCTACAAGCTGTTCGGCGACACGGGGGATGCGACCTACGGCATGATCGTCGCCGAGGTGATGCCCGCCTGGATGTCCGGCGCGTTCGCCGCGTTCATGGCCGCCGCTGTGTTGACCAGCTACACCTCGGTGCTGAACTCGTCGGTGACACTGTATGTGTGCGACTTGCATGAGCCGTTCATCGCCAAGAACCCAGATGTGAAGCGGCTCAACACGATGATCTCGCTAGGGTTCATGGCGCTGTCGATCCTGTTGGTACCGGTCTATTCGGGCGCGGCCTCGATCATCAATCTGGTGCAGCAACTGAACGGCCTACTGTCGATGCCGATCCTGTCGGCGTTCATCCTGGGGCTGGCGTTCCGCGGCGTCGATGCGCGCGCGGCGATGGCCTCAGTGGTGTTCGGCGTCGCGCTCTATTCGGT
>JAYTWT010000596.1:0-5324 GCA_043743295.1 Alphaproteobacteria bacterium
GTCCTTTGACATTCAGCATTCCAGCCTTCGGAGAGAGGGACTTGGATCTCGGTATCTTTGGCTTTCCATACGCCTTGACCCGCCAAAGGTCGACAGGCCGCACTAGGTTCCGAACCGCTCCGAGATCCGGGCAATGAGCCCATCTCGGACTTGCCGATAGGTCTCAAGCCGATGTTCGCGTGAACCCTCTGACAGGGTCGGATCATGGGTAGGCCAATATTCGATTTCGGCCGACCGGCCTCTCGCAAGCTCCACCGCCCGGTGCTGTGCTTCTGGCGTCAGTGACACAACGAGGTCGAACGACGCGTCCTCAAGGTCATCAAATATCTTGCAACGATGCCGCGTCAGATCCACGTCGATCTCGGCCATGACGACGGCGACCAGCGGATCGACCTCCATGTCGTCCTCATCTGCGTCAATGGAGGCCCGGCGCAGTCCGCAGCTATCCACAAAGATACGATCCCCCGCAAAACGCTTCAAAAGCGCCTCAGCCATCGGTGAGCGCACTTGATTGTAGTTGCAGCAGAATAGGACAGCGTCAGGCTGTCGCGCCGTCTCAGGAGTTTGCGGCATCGACCCTTAGCCTCGCCAGTGTAGAGCGCAGATCAGGGTGAAAAGGCGTCTGGCCGTGTCGAGATCGGTCTCGATCTTACCCGTCAAACGCGTACGCAACAGTTCCGACGCCTCGTTGTGCAATCCACGACGACCCATATCTAATGCCTCAATCTGAGCGGGTGTCGCGTTGCGGATAGCCTGATAATAGCTGTCGCAGATCATGAAATAGTCTTTGATCAGCGTCCGGAAAGGCGACAACGACAGAATGTGACGCCGCTCGTAGCCAGGCCCGCGCACATCCAGCACCAGCCGGTTTTCCATCAAACCCATATGCAGGTCGTAGGGTCCGCCGTCTGCGCCCTCCGGGAAGAAATGATTTTCCTCAAGGAGATCAAAGATCGCGATCTGGCGCTCCTGCTCTTGATCGCGCGAAGCCGCCGCGAGCGACTGATCGTCCAGCTCGACGTTTTGCAGGCGGTGGGTCTTGTTGGGCGCTTCAGGCATGGCTTCCGACCAACACCTCTATTGCAATCCGGGTGTACTCGTCATCCCGCGACGTCATACAGACCCACTAGACATACAAAAGACCCCCGACGCCGTAACGCCGAGGGTCAATTTCAGAAGCAGTCGGCTAGGAGCGCGCGTACCCGGTATCGACCGGTTGCACAAAGTCACCACGCACATAGCCGATCCCGATACCGTTGCGGCCCACGAGGATCCAGTCGCTGTTGCGCACCTGGGCCATAGCCTGGAAGCGCTGGCCAGCCTGCAATCGGCCAACTCGAGCTGAGTTCGCGCTGGGCGAGGCCCGCAGGTTGACAGTACTCTCTGCGACAAAGGTCTGCCCAATGCGCTCATAGCTGGCCGGTCTCACTTGCGACGACAACTTATAACCGCCCTTTGAATAGGTCGTTGCGCCATAGCCGCGCTTCTCTGCCCGATCCTTCTGGGCTTCACACCCGATCGCCGAGCCAGCCGCCGCGCCAGCTGCAGCACCGACCACCGTCTCGCCCGTTGCATGACGGCCACCGACCGCATGGCCCAGCAGGCCGCCAACCACGGCCCCAATGACGGCGCCACCTTCCTGTTTTCCGCCCGAGGCGGAGCAGCCGGTGACCCCAGCATGTCCGCTCGAAGCGGCGGCGAGAGCGAAAATCGCTGCCGCAGTTGCGGCACCGACAGTACTTGTCCTATTGATTCTCATGATTCTTTTCCGTCCATTGCGTTGACCCGATGCCGCAAGAATGGGCGGGACGGCATGAACGCGCTCGGAGTTAAACTGTTAGCGACGGTTCAGGTTCCAGAGCGGCTCTGCCCTTGCCGGATGGCCGCCGACCGCGCGTGGGCTGGCAGCCCCTCGGCCTCAGCCAGCGCCACGGTCGCAGGCGCCAGTCGGGCGAACGCGTCGGCATCGCACTTCATAATCGAGGTGCGCTTGATGAAATCGTAGAGCGACAGTCCTGAAGAGAATCGCGCAGCGCGGCTGGTCGGCAGAACGTGATTGGACCCGGCGACATAGTCACCAAGGGCCTCAGGCGCATATCGTCCCAGAAAGATCGCGCCGGCGTGGCGTACGCGATCAGCCAAGGCCTCTGGCGCATCCACCGCAAACTCGACGTGTTCCGGGGCAATCAAATCAACCAAGCCTGGGGAAGCCTCCAAAGGTGCAATGACCACGGCGCCATGGTCGCGCCACGAGGCTGCCGCGACCTGGCTGGTCGAAAGCACCGTCAACTGTTGCTCCATGGCGGCCTCAACCTTGGCGGCGAATTCCGTTGTGTCGGTGATCAGGATCGATTGCGCGGCCGGATCATGTTCAGCCTGAGACAACAGGTCCGCAGCAATCCACTGAGGATCACTTGCGGCATCGGCAACAACCACAATCTCCGACGGGCCTGCCAGCGCATCAATGCCGACAACCCCATACACTTGACGCTTGGCAGCCGTCACGAAAGCGTTCCCTGGCCCGACAATCTTATCGACGCGACGGATCGGACCCGCGCCATATGCAAGGGCTGCCACCGCCTGCGCCCCGCCGACTCGCCAGATCTCTGAGACCCCAGCGATCTGCGCCGCGGCCAGGACCGCAGGCTGCAAGCGTCCCGGCGGGGTGACCATCGCGATCCTATCCACGCCCGCCGCCACCGCAGGGATCGCATTCATCAAGACTGTCGACGGGTAGGCTGCACGCCCGCCCGGCACATATATTCCGACCGACTCTAGCGCTGTCCACCGCCAGCCAAGCTCAACGCCCGCGACATCTTGGAACCACTGATCTGCGGGACGCTGGCGCTCGTGATATCGACGGATACGCTCCGCTGCGAAGGCGATCGCATCTCGAACCGACTGGGGACATGCCGCAGCTCCGGCTGCGATCTCGTCTGCAGTAACCCGAAGCGTGGCTTCTGTGAGCTCCACACCATCAAACTCACGTGCATACCGCAAAAGCGCGTCCACCCCTTCGGCGCGTACGGCGCGCAGCACCGCTCGGACCAGGTCGTCGACGTCGTCCGGGATTTCGCGGCGCTCGGCAACGAAGCTCGAAAATTCGGCATCGAAGTTGGAGTCGCTAAAATTGAATCTTCGCATGACCGGCTCTTTAGCTGTGCCGAACAGGAAGCGCTATTGGCTCATAGTTCGTGGCTTGGTTGGCGCGGTGTGGGCCATGGCGCGGAGATATCCGCCAGGACAACGTCTAGGCACTCGACCTCAACGCGCAGGTCCCCGCCGCCGGCAAACGTCAAATTGATCACGCCACCAGGCGGCTGACCGCTTTCGAAGGCGACGGAGAGCAATGACAGCACCGAATCATGCCGATCCCGGCGAATTCTCCGCGTCTGCACGGACAAAACGCTGCCAACCTGCAACGCGGCGCGTACCCGCTCCGGCCGGGCCGCCTCCCACCGATACCGATTGAGGACCAGTGTAAGGCTTCGCGCACCGGCATCGAACGCGATGTCGCCGGTCTTGGCGACTGCATCCTGCAGCGCGGCCGAGACAATCGCCAAGTCACTCAAATCGGCCGCCAGCAGCCGCAACTCTTTCAGATTAGCCATTGGCTATTCGACCTCCGCCTCGGCCTCGTCGCCCTTCAGGCGTCGAACCTCAGCACCACAGGCCCCCAGCTTTTCCTCGAGACGCTCGAACCCACGGTCAAGATGGTAGACCCGATTGACGATGGTCTCGCCCTGCGCGGCCAGGCCCGCGATCACCAGGCTGACGGAGGCTCGGAGGTCCGTGGCCATGACCTGTGCGCCCTGTAGCGCCGCAACGCCACGAACCCGCGCTTCGCCCCCTTGGACGGTGATGTCTGCACCCAATCGGCCCAACTCGGGTACGTGCATAAAGCGGTTTTCGAAGATCGTCTCCCGAATGACGCTTTCGCCCTCTGCCAGTGTCATCAGCGCCATGAACTGCGCTTGAAGGTCGGTGGCGAAGCCGGGATAGGGGTCGGTTTCGATCTCAACAGCACGCAGGCGACCGCAGTCTCGCTTTACCGTGACGCCATCCGCGTGCGGAACCACTTCAACGCCGGCTTCGACCATTTTGTCGAGCAGGGTCTGGATGAAGTCGGTCCGGGTCCGCGTCAGTCGCACTTCCCCACCCGCCATCGCCGCAGCCACGGCGAACGTACCCGTCTCAATGCGATCCGGAATGACCGCGTGACTTGCACCGTGAAGTCGGCTGACACCCTTGATCTGGATGGTCCGTGTACCCGCGCCACTGACCCGAGCGCCCATCGCATTGAGGCAGTCCGCAAGATCGGCTAGCTCCGGCTCAGCCGCAGCGTTTTCTAATACGGTGTCGCCGTCCGCCAACACCGCCGCCAGCATCGCGTGCTCAGTCGCGCCAACCGAATTGATCGGGAACGAGATCACCGCGCCCTTCAGGCCTCGCGGGGCCTGCGCGTAGACATAGCCCTCGTGCAAGTCGATCTTCGCGCCCAGCGCCTCCAGCGCCTTCAAATGTAAGTCGACCGGTCGAGCGCCGATGGTGCAGCCGCCGGGTAGCGACACCTTGGCCTGCCCGGTTCGAGCCAGCAGAGGTCCCAGCACATTGAACGACGCCCGCATCTGCCGGACCAGATCATAAGGCGCAATTCCGCTGACGATCTCTTTGGTCGTGAGAACGGTCTCGGCCCCATTGGGACCCTCGACCTCATCAACCTCGGATCCCAGACGGCGCAGCAGTTTTCCCAGAAATCGAGTATCCGCCAGCCGCGGCATATTCGTCAGACGCAGCGGCTCTTCCGTGAGCAGGCTGGCTGCCATCAGTTTGATGGCCGAGTTCTTGGCACCGCTGATAGGGATCTCACCCTTCAAACGAACGCCGCCGGTTATGGCGATACGATCCACTCGGTGTCCTTTAATACGCGCGGGGTCCAGCGCCCGCGCGCCGTCCTTGGTGCGGCGGTTCTAGCCTGCGCGCGTTGGCCGCGCCAAGCGGTCAATCGGTGGGGTTTTCTTGCGGTTTCGGTGCCGATGCGCCGCCGTCGGCGGCCTTGCGTCGCCGCAGGTTCGCGCGAAGTGCCTGCGCAAGCTTTGCTTCGCGCGAGCTGGGGGCGTCTTTTCGACCCTTGTCACGTTCGACCATCGGCTTCAGGTGCGGAGGAACCTGCCACCCGTCAAGCCAAGACCGCCTGATTTAACGCTTCACGCCACGACCAACGACCGCTATAGCGCCCGCCTTCGCCGCGATAGCTCAGTGGTAGAGCGCATCCTTGGTAAGGCTGAGGTCCAGGGTTCGAATCCCTGTCGTGGCACCATTGC
>JAYTWT010000597.1:0-3390 GCA_043743295.1 Alphaproteobacteria bacterium
CGTCCGACCGCCCCGCCGCTCCGATTTCAGCGCACCCTTCTTGATCAGCCGGTGGATCAGGGTCCGGATGGTGCTCTCGCTCCACCCGTTACCCGCGCCTACGGCGGCGAAGATGTCCTCCGCCACCGCGCCGTCACTGGACCACACAGCCTCCATGACTTGGCTCTCAGCCGCCGATATGCGCAGGTCGCCCACCTCAGGCCGCCGCGCGACGGATCCGACCTTCCAGGTGCCGTTCGCAGACCACCGCCACCGTCGTCGCCAACAAGCCCAGCATCACCGCCAGCGCCGCTTCGGCCCAACCTGGTGCCAACACGGCGAGCGTCGGGGTGGGCCGCACATTCGCCATCCCGACAAATCCGCTGAACAGGGTCAGGCTGGCCGCAAACAGGCCGAGAGGCCCGGCTCCGGACCGCACAATCCTTAGTCGGCCCAAGGCCCCGGCTAGCCCCTTGGCATCGGCTCGGCCCACTTTGCCCAGGCTGGTTCCCCAAATCACCAGGGCGGCGAAAGTCGCCACAAGCAGCAGAACAAAGGCGACTTGAACCAACGGCGTTGCGTTTGCGAAGACGCCGAAGATCGTTAGTCGCTCGGCCAAGGGCACAACCGCATAGCTAACCGCAGGTCCCTCCTGCGCCATCGCCGCTGTCGCCGACAGGCCCGTAGCGGCCGCCGCAGTAACCTTTAATCCCGCATGTCGCATGGTCTCGCTCCCGGTATTGTTACAGATGTAGCAAACTGAAACTACATGCGTAACAATTTCTGTCAAGACCAACCCACTCTTGCCTACCGCGCCCGCGGACCACTCATCAGTTGAAGGTAAAGCAGGGTCACGATCGCACAGCCCACGGTCGTCAGCGGCCGGGCCACGATCAGGTCCACAATCTGCTGCACGATGTCCGGCACCGCTGTCTCCTTACCGAGCGCGCCCCAAATATCTGATTTAGATCAACGCCCTTAATATCGCTTTCAGCAGTTATATTAACGGCTACCCCATCCAGGACTGTGCACCCCCGCCGGCATACCTGCGCGCGCTTGAGGCCTCGCGGATCCGTTCCGTGCCGAGCCGGTTCATCGCAAACTCGCCGAACGCATCAGCCCCATGGCTGGCCCTGTCGTGCAGCGGTCCGGAATAGGCCGAGTTGGTTTTGTTCCACCGCTTTCGATAGGCCCGCAGCTGCTCCAACCCCCTGGTGCACCGCTCCGCGTCGAACCAGCAGATCGGGATCATCAACCGCGCCGCGTTGACCCGATCCTCTGGGTTCGCCGCCGTCCCGACGTTGATCTGCGACAGGCCCAACGACCTCAGGGTCTCATAGCGCGAGCGCCCGGTCGCCAGCTCGCGCACCATCACATCATGCGGCAGGTGATGCGCGCCCCACACATACGGCTTGGCCGCAATCGCCTCGCGGACAATGGTATCCAGCCCCACGCCGCTCACCTCATAGTAATCGACGACCCGCACCTCACGCCCGACCTGCTGGAAGAACCAGATCGCGGTATAGTCGTCGATCCCTAAGTCCCAGGCGGTGTCCACCTTCAGCGCCGGATCGACCGGCACCCGGCCTACACGGCCCTCGCTCTGCGCTGCGCCGATCAGGCTCGCGTAGTAGGTACCGGGGGTCGCCGCGTCGAACTCCACCATATACTCCGATGCAAAATGCGCCGCGCCCTCCTCGGCCGATCCGGCCTCGGCGATGTAGCGACGCGACTCGGCGGCCAGCTGCTCAGGCGTGAACACATCCGTCTCGCTGGCCGGTGAGCGCAGGGTCACCCAGTCCGGATCACTCTGACGGCTTTCGAACGCCTTGGTCGCGTGGTTGCGCCCGCGCGGCGTCCACAGAAACACCGCCCATCCGCGGTTCTCCACCAGGATAGGCCGGATAAAGTTCCACGCTTCCGGCTTGGACAGCGACCACTCCGACACCACGATCCCCGCTACCGAGGTGCCCACCAAGCTGTTGTAGTTGTCCGAGCCCACAACCTGCCAGGTCGAGCCGTTGGCGAAGGTCACCTTCATCTCGCTGTCGTGGAACGTGGGCTCCAGAACATCCGTGAAAGCTTCTCTAAGACGCTGCTTGCCGGTGTGGGGATTGACCGCATCCCAGATGGCTTTTCGACCCTGCGCGGCCTCGGGCAACAGGTGCCAATACCCACCGGGCCGGGCCTGGGTGGCATAGGCCGTCCAGTGCAGCGCCACCTCGTCCTTGCCCCAACGCCGGTGCGCCACCACGTCCACGTACCGGGTTCCGTTGACCAGCGCCCCCCACATCTCCTCCTGATGCAGCCGAGGTTTCCAAAGTTCCGGAAACGGCAGAACCGTCACCTCCGTGCCGTCGGCATCCTTCAGGATGAGCGTCCCCTCGGGTAACGGGTCAAAATCCGAATCCGCCGACGTCGCCGCCGCCGTAACTTTCTTTCGGTTCATTGCACCTCCTCACGCGGCAACAGCTCTTTCAGGTAGGCGACACCGTTGGCATCCACCGCCCGTTCGAACTGCCGCACCCGCAACTCCAGGCGGCGCACTGGTATCATCCCAGCCGGCCCTGCCTGTCCGAGACCTGATCGGGTGCCGTTGGCCAGCACCGCGTTTCTCGACTCCAGCCACTTGCTGACCGCCAATCGCGCCTGCGTGCGGCTGGGCGCTTCGGTCACGTCCTTGCGGGCGGTGTCCATGACTTCGTCAGCAACCATGTCCACCGCGATCATCCTCGCCTGGATCACCAACTCGGCCGCCTCGGGGTACCGCTTCTGCCAGTCATAGAGGGTCCGGTGGGCGGGCATCCCATCTTCCAGGCATATCCTCGACCACGCCTCACCCGTCGCCAAGCGATCACAGATTTCGTTCATTATTTTTCGGGAATACTGAACCTTTCGACGTGACGGAGGCTTCGCATTTGCCTTCAGCGCGGGGCTCTTGATCGGTGGGCCCACCTCGGTGCCCACCACAGGCATCTTAGCCATAGACGGCGTAGCCCCAGGCTTCTTGGCCATCGAAGTCTCCATTCATAAGGGTGCAACGAGAGGGCTTGAACCCCGCATGGGGGCACCCGGGAGCGCTCAGGGCGCATCTCTCGACCGTAGGCAAACTCTACCAAATCTTCGCGCGATTGTCAATACAAAACATGAACAAATATCGCCCATGACCTAGGCTTCCACGCCCCACCTGTCATGCTCAGCACGTCCTCAACGCGGATCGGCCCGATGACCCACCAAACCCTGCACCGTCGCCAACTTATCACGACGGCGGCCGCGCTCACCGCAACGTCCATCCCTGCGATGGCCGCCTCGCCTGAACCCATCGCCGGAAACGCGCTGACCACCACTGCGGCGAATCAGGCCGCGACGTTCCGCAATGCCAACCGCATGCGCGCCACACACCCAATCCGG
>JAYTWT010000598.1:0-1784 GCA_043743295.1 Alphaproteobacteria bacterium
CCTCCAAGCCGGTGATGGAAGGCAAGGCGGTGCTGTTCAAGCGCTTCGCCGACGTGGACGCCATCGACATCGAACTCAGCACCGAGGATCCCGACGAGATCATCACCGTGGTCAAGACCATCGGCGTGACCTTCGGCGGCATCAACCTCGAGGACATCAAGAGCCCCGAGTGCTTCATCATCGAACAGCGCTGCCAGGAGCTGCTGGACATCCCGGTGTTCCACGACGACCAGCACGGCACGGCGATCATCTGCGCCGCCGGCCTGATCAACGCCTGCTACATCACCGGCAAGAAGCTGGCGGACGTGAAGGTCGTGCTGAACGGCCCGGGCGCCGCCGGCATCGCCTCGATGGAACTGATCAAGGCCATGGGCGTGCGGCCCGAGAACGTCATCGCCTGTGACTCCAAGGGCGTGCTCTACCAGGGCCGCACCGACGGCATGAACCAGTGGAAGAGCGCCCACGCGGTGGATACCGAAATGCGCACTCTGGCCGAGGCCGTGGTCGGGGCGGACGTGCTGCTGGGCCTGTCGGCCAAGGGCGCCTTCACCAAGGAGATGATCGCCAGCATGGCGCCAAACCCGGTGATCTTCGCCATGGCCAACCCCGATCCGGAGATCACTCCGGAAGAGGTTCATTCGGTCCGCGACGACGCCATCATGGGCACCGGCCGCAGCGACTATCCCAACCAGGTCAACAACGTCCTGGGCTTTCCCTACATCTTCCGCGGGGCGCTCGACGTGCGCGCCCGGCGGGTGAACCACGAGATGAAGATCGCCTGCGCCAACGCCCTGGCGATGCTGGCCCGGGAAGATGTGCCGGACGAAGTGGCCGCCGCCTATCACGGACGCCAGCTGAAGTTCGGCCCGCAGTACATCATCCCCTCGGCCTTCGACCCCAGGCTGATCTGGTACATCCCGCCCTTCGTCGCCCAGGCGGCCATGGACACGGGCGTGGCCCGCAAGCCGATCGAGGACATGGACGCCTACCGCGCCCAGCTGGCCCAACGGCTCGATCCGGCGGCGGCCTTCCTGCAGAAGATCAGCGGCGCCGTCATGGGCGGGCCGAAGAAACGCATCGTCTTCGCCGAGGGCGAGGAGGCCAGCGTCATCCGCGCCGCCTACGCCTTCCAGACCCAGGGCCTGGGCGAGGCCATCCTCGTGGGTCGCGAGGAGACGGTGAAGGCCAACATGCGCTCGGCCGGTCTCGACCCGGCCGAGGTCAATCTGCAGATCGTCAACGCCCGCGTTTCGGACCGCAATCCGGACTATGTCGACCACCTCTATCAACGCCTGCAGCGCGAGGGTTACCTCAAGCGCGACGTCCAGCGGCTGATCAACCAGGACCGCAACAGCTTCGCCGCCTCGATGGTCGCCCTGGGTGACGCCGACGGCATGGTCACCGGCGTGACCCGCAGCTTCGACCAGGTGCTGGAGGAGGTGCTGCATGTGATCGATCCGGCCCCCGGCGGGCGGGTCATCGGCATGTCGATCCTGATGGCCAAGGGTCACACCCTGTTCATCGCCGACACCAACGTCACCGAGATGCCCGAAGCCGAGGAGCTGGTGGAGATCGCCTGCGAGGCCGCCCGGGCGGTGGCCAAGCTGGGCTTCACCCCGCGCGTGGCGTTCATGAGCTACTCGACCTTCGGCAACCCCATGGGGCTGCGGTCGGAGAAGGTGCGGGAGGCCGTGGCCATGCTCGACGAGATGGACGGCGTCGACTTCGAATACGAAGGCGAGATGCCGCCGGAGCTGGCCCTGGAGCCGGAATCGCGGGGCAAC
>JAYTWT010000599.1:0-2604 GCA_043743295.1 Alphaproteobacteria bacterium
GGGCCATTTCAGCGGCCCCCTCTGGCTGGCCGTGCGCGGCGTCGCCGGAACCCTGCCCTTCCAGGCCGAAAGCGGCGAGCCCGAAGCCTGGGTCAGCAAATTGGAAGCCGAGGCCAAGCGGTTCCGTAAGCGATAGCAGAGCTGGCGCATCGAATTGAGGTCAATGCAGGGCCTGAACAGCCAAGACACACAACAAAGGTGTCATCCTGGAAAGTCCGCAGGACTTGTCCGGGACCCAGCCTGCAGCGCATGAGGCAATCTGACGCTTGCCGCCGCCTAGTTTGCGCCGGCCCAGCACCGCCCGAAAGCGGACACTCTGAAAGTCTCATGAGGGTGGGGAGCGGACCTTGGGGCGCATGCGGATGGTCTGGGAGGACGCTACGGAGTGAGCGGAAGAGGGTGCTTGGTGTGTCTGCTCAGGGGCTCCAGCACGCGCTCCAGGGGCTCCCCCGCCAAGTCTCGACGAGCGAACTCCACCTGCGCCATTTCGTGGTCGTACATGAAATCGCACACCGCGGCTTCATCCGCCCGCCCGCGAGAACGCGCAGCGTCACCGTAACGACGGTAGAGAGTCGCGAACTCGGCCTCGACGATCTCCGCCAGCCCTTTCATCTTGTCGGCCCAGGCCGCTGGTTGCGCCTGCGCGATGCTCAGCCCCTGCTCGCGAATGCTGGGAGATTCAACCAAGCTTTCGCTCGCCAACATCAAATGCGGGCGTAGCCACGCCTTCGTTTCTGTCTCCAGCTGAAGGAGGTGCGAAAGCTTCAGCCGCTGGACGGGGTCCTCGGCCCCGGCAAGCAAGGTCGAATAGATCGTTTCACCAAGGATTTCCCCTTCGTAGAACACTCTGAGCCCCTCGCAATAGGTGTAAGTTTGCTCGCTCATCGGATCCTCCAGGGGCCTCAAAAGCGGCCGCTAACCTTAAGCTTGTTATGACACGGCGTGGATGTCCAGCGGCGGTCGCAAGCCAGTGATGGTTGAAACGGGAAGCGGACGCTCGGGACGTCTGCAGCGGGTCGAAACCCGTCGCGGGTGTCACGCCAGGAAGCTGACATTCGGCGGAGGCCGATGTCAGCATCTATCCATAAGGTCGCGTCGCGATCCGCTCAGGCCGCCGCCAACCTGCCGACAAGAGCACCTGCCGGGATGTTCCACACCTTGGCGAG
Organism: Alphaproteobacteria bacterium; assembly: GCA_043743295.1. Taxonomy (GTDB): domain Bacteria; phylum Pseudomonadota; class Alphaproteobacteria; order Caulobacterales; family Caulobacteraceae; genus Phenylobacterium. The sequence continues at coordinate 1,167 of JAYTWT010000599.1, forward strand.
GCGACGGATGTTGTCGAGCGTTAGTTCACGCTTACCATTCAAAATCTCGGAAGCCCGAGACCTTGAACCCAGGAGGATTGCGAGGTCGGTCTGCGAGCGACCGTTTTGCTCCATCACAAACTTCAAAAGATCGACGGACGACTGCGGCGTCATTGGCCAGCGCGTCGTCTCATAATGCTCGACCAGCGTCACCAACACGTCGAGTTTGTCTCCGTCGATTGAACCGGTCGGGGCACCCCAAGGCGGTCAATCTCACGCAACGCAGCGTGATGGTCCTGGTCGGTCCTAAGAGGCCGAATGTCCATATCTCTCAGCCCTCCTGATTGGGGCCGAGTCCCGCTCAACTTCCCGCCTTCTTCGGCGGGATCGGGGTGCCGAAGATGCCGGGCCCCTCAGTTGGCGTGATGCCTTGGGCTTCCAGATTGCGCGCGCCGCCCAGGATCCCGCGCATGGCATAGTTGCCCTCGTGACAGGCGTATTCGTAGACCAGCTCTTTGCGGGCGTTCAGGCTCATCTCCACGCGCCAAGCCTGGGTGTAATAGGCCGGATCATTGACCTCGAAGGTGTAGAAGATCTGCTTGTCCGAGGTGCGGCTGAAGCGCTCGGTGACCACGGCCTTGTCCGATAGATAGATCGGCCCCTTGCGACCTTGGACCGGATGGACGTTGGCGGTTTCGACCACCAGGGTATCGCCCTCCCACCAACCGACGCTGTCCCCCAGCCACCGTGGAACCGCACCGTGGCCGGCCTGGGCGGCGGCCTTGTCTTTGAACAGCGGCACGGTGCGCGCGTCGTGGACCATCTCGACCACGATCACCACGGACCCCGGCGTCTGCACGATCTGATAGTTGTTGTTGTAGATGGTGTTGAGCATCCCCGGCCCGCCCGCGCCAGAGAAGCCCACCATGCAGCGCTCTTCCAGCGGCAGGGCCTCGGGGTCCTGCCAGAGCTTGGCCTTGCGCGCGGCACGATCGGCAATCAGCAGCTTGCGACCCTCGGCGGACAGCGGCATCTGGCCGTTGGCGGGTTCGACGATCCAGGAGGTGCGGAACTCGCCACCCACCAGCGCCAGGGTTCGACCTGGATCAATCCAGAACGCGTTGTAGCCACGGTCAGAATTGCCGTCGTCCAGCAGGTTGTCGTTGGGGTCGGACGGCCCGTTCTCAGCGTCGATCAGTTTCAGGAATGGATTGGCCTTAGCCAAGGCAACCGCTTGGGCCTCAGAAACCTTGAGTGGAACGCCAGGTGGACGGGTGAGTTGGGTGACCGATGCGTTGGTCCATACGCCGGACAAGTCGGGCCGCCCGTCCGCGGTGCGCGGGACCGCAGGGGGTTTGGTGGGTGCGGAGATCGCGGGCGCGGTGAGCGCGAAGAGGGCGGCCAGCGTTACCGCCATCGGTAGAATCCGGATCATCATCACATCTCCCAAGCGGGGCGT
>JAYTWT010000600.1:0-2031 GCA_043743295.1 Alphaproteobacteria bacterium
CCCGGGAATTTGGTGTAGGCTTCGTCGATGATCCGGATCGGCGTGGACTTCGGCGGCACCAAGATCGAAGCGGCAGCCCTGGACGCCGAGGGCCGTTTCCAGGCGCGTGTGCGGGTTGCAACGCCGCCGGACTATGCTGATCGGCTCACTGCCACTCGTGAGGCGGTGGCCGAGGCAGAGCGACAGGCAGGTGTTAGCGTCAGGAGGATCGGCGTCGGTGGGCCGGGATCAGCGTCGCCCGCTACTGGGCTGATGCGTAACTCCAACTCGACGGTGCTGAACGACAGGCCGTTTCCGTCGGACCTGGAGCGGGTGCTGGCTCGCCCGGTTCGTTATGCCAATGATGCCAACTGCTTGGCGTTATCGGAAGCCACGGATGGGGCGGCCAAAGGCGCAGAGGTGGTCTTTGCCGTCATTATCGGCACCGGCTGCGGGGCCGGGATCGCCATCGGCGGGCGCCCCCTTAACGGTCGCAACCTGATCGCCGGCGAATTCGGTCACACGCCCCTGCCCTGGCCAAACCCCGACGAACAGCCCGGACCCCTCTGCTGGTGCGGACGCACGAACTGCTTGGAACTCTGGTTGAGCGGGACCGGATTTGCCCGAGATGCCGGGATGTCGGCAGAGGCCGCTGTAGCATCGGGCGATCCGGCTCTGGACCGCTATGTGGACCGGCTGGGCCGCGCCCTGGCGGGCGTGGTCGATATTCTGGATCCCGACGTCATTGTGCTCGGTGGCGGCATGTCGAATATCGCCAGGCTCTATTCGGACCTGCCCGATGCGATCACACCGCACGTCTTCTCCGACACCTTCGAGACGCCGGTCGTAAAGGCGCTGCACGGCGATTCGTCCGGCGTCCGCGGCGCGGCCTGGCTGTGGCCACTGGAGTCACTCGGGTGAAAGCCTTGTGCCGCGATTGCTTCTGGACCGGTGATCAGCCAACCAGCCGCTGTCCAACCTGCCACTCACCCAGGATCATTGCTCATGAAGAATTGGGCGAGCTCTCTATCGCGCACATGGACTGCGACGCCTTCTACGCCTCGGTCGAAAAGCGCGACCGCCCGGAATTGCGCGATGTACCGGTCATCGTTGGCGGGGGAAAACGCGGCGTCGTGACGACCTGTTGCTACATCGCCCGGATCAACGGCGTCCGCTCCGCCATGCCGATGTTCAAGGCCCTGGCCGCCTGCCCACAAGCGGTCGTCATAAAGCCCGACTTCGCGAAGTATCGCACGGAGTCCAAGCGGATCCTGGGCATGGTCGGTGACCTAACACCGCTGGTCCAGAACCTCAGCCTCGACGAGGCTTGGATGGACCTGTCGGGGACAGCACGGCTGCATGGTGCGCCGCCGGCCGTCACCCTGGCTCGGCTGCAGGCACGTATTGAGGCCGAAACCGGTCTCACCGTCTCCATCGGCCTGGCACCCAACAAATTCCTGGCAAAGATCGCGTCCGAACTGGACAAGCCACGCGGCTTTTCGGTCCTGGGCCAGGAGGCGTCGGCATTTCTGGCACCCAAGCCCGTCAGGATCCTGCCCGGCGTCGGCCCGGCAATGGTGGCCAGCCTGGAGAAGGCCGGACTTCGGACTGTGGGCGATCTCGCGCGAGCAGACCGTCGGATGCTGGCCGACCAGTGGGGTGCCCAGGGCCTTCGCCTCTTCGCACTGGCGCACGGTCGAGACAGCCGATCGGTCAATCCCAACGAAGCCCGCAAGGCGATCAGTTGTGAGACCACCTTCAACGACAATCTGACCCAGCTTGCTGATCTGGAAGACCGCTTGGCACCGCTTTGCGAGCGGGTGGCGCGGCAGGCACGGGACGGCGGGGTGGCGGGCCGCGTGGTGACCCTGAAACTTCGGACCGCCGACTTCCGGATTGTGACGCGGCGCAGGACCCTGCCGATCCCGACACAGACCGCAAAAACTCTATTCCAGGTGGGCCGCGACCTCTTGAGCCTCGAGGCTGACGGTCGGCCCTGGCGGCTGATCGGCATCGGCGTCGCAGATCTGATCGATGAGGCGAGCGCCTCGG
>JAYTWT010000601.1:0-2690 GCA_043743295.1 Alphaproteobacteria bacterium
ACCGTTTTGCCGCATTTGCGTGCGGCGGCGCACGCGGCCCGAACCGCTTTGAATTTCCGCTCTCACGATCACCTTGAGACCCTGGTCGCAGTTGGCCAGGGTGGCTTGCTACTGAACCGCGACGGTCGGGTGATTGCCCGAAACAGCCTAGTCAAGCTGGGCGATGGGCTGGAGGTGATTGAGGGGCGCATGCGGGCCGCTTACCCCTCAGAACAAGCTGCGCTCGACCATGCGGTTGCGGTTGCGGTGAGCAAAGCGCCGCCGAGTGAGCTGCCCATTCCGTCACCGGCGCTGCTGCATCGTCCTTCGGGGCGACGACCGCTGATCGTTCGTATCGCCCGGTTATTCGACCTGGTCCCCAATCCCGTGGCAGAGGCGCGGGCGCTAGTCAGTGTGATCGATACCGATGCCGTGGCTGTTCCTACCGCTCGCCTGTTGACCGATCTGTTCGACCTGACGCCCAAGGAAGCCCAGCTGGCGATGCTGCTTGGCGAGGGCCTCACGCTCACCCAGGCCGCCGAGCGTTCGCAGATCAGCGCGCTACATGCCCGGCAACGCCTGAAGGTCGTGTTCCACAAGACGGAGACCTCGCGACAAAGCGAGTTGGTGACGCTTTTGCTGCGGCTCGCCTGACGAACAACGTTCGCCTACCCCTCCCGGATGAGAGTGTTTGTGGTCTTGAGCCTGATGCAAAAACACGCGTGAACCTGTGGCCTATGGAGTTACCGCAAGGATCAGACTGCCTTCACTTGCTGGGATGGCGATGGTCGCCACCCTCGGCCTTTCTGCGTTCACTGGAGTATAGCGTGATGTTTTCGAGAGCAAAGTTATTCGGACTAGCAGCCGCCTTTGCGCTTCTACAGGCGACCGCGAGCCACGCCGCGACCCTCGATTGGAGCTTCGTCGCGTTCAACGGACTCTCAGGCAGCGGTACCTTCGAAGCCGATCAAGATCTGATGGTTCTGACAAACTATCAAATCACATCGGCAACCGGTTTCATCGACGGCGAGGCCGTGTCGCTCAGCGACTACGATGGGGCAAGCAACCTTGTATTTCCTACATCTCCGGTCCTGCTACTCACCTCGGGTGTTGGATTCGTAAGTGTCAGTGGGAAATACTACAATATTTATGAGGACTTTGGAAACTACCCGCTGCCTTCGCCATTCTTCTGCGGCGGTGTTTCGCAGCCATACTGCATTGAAGGCCCCAACGCGTATACTGAATCTGGTCTCAACGTGCAGGCGCTGCCGACCCTGAGCATTAGCCTTCGCGATACTGGCGGCCCCGTTCCGGAGCCCGCAACCTGGGCCATGCTCATTGTGGGTTTCGGGGCTGCCGGGTCAATGATCCGTCGCCGTCGCGCGGTCAGTCCCGCCTGAGGCCGCAAACTCGGAAACAGCGGGCGACATGACCGGCGCTTCAAACGATAGCCGCTTGAAGCTGTCATGCTCTAGCTCATGTCGCCTCGGCCGCGGCATGGGCTGCGGCAGCCGCCGCCATCATCTTTTCGAAGGCCCCGCTGCGGATGAGTTCGCGGCGTTCTTCGAGGCCGCGGTGGAGTTCCACCAGCACCCGGGCAGCGTGTTCATTCTGCTGGATCGCAGCCCAATAGGCCGCCACGTTCGGGCGTGAGGGGATCGGATTCTCGACGCCGGTCGAGGGCAGGACGTTCTCGACCATAAACAGGCCCGGTACGAGCGCGCAGTCGGCCATGGTCAAGCGGCCGCAGCAGGCGAAGCCGTCCGTCCCGATCATCTTGTCCAGCGCCTTGATATTGCGGGTTACTTGGCCGGCCAGCAGGTCGACGATGCCTTGATTGCGGGTTGCCGCCCGGGCCTGGCCGGAGAGCATGAACATGTTGTTCATGATGTAGATATCGCCGATGCGCGCCAGGGTGCGGATATGGGCGGTCTCACGCGGGGTGGTGCCCAGCATCGAGGGTTGGGGATAGATCTCCTCCAGGTATTCGGCGATCACATCGGACTCGGGCATTCGGTCGCCGTCGATGTCGAGGACCGGGATGCGGCCAATCGGATTTTCCTCGCGGAAGGCGGGCATGCCGAAGGTGGCTGGTCGTTCGAGGGTAATGTCGGTGATGCCTTTGGCGTAGATCTGCAGCCGGACGCGGGCGGAGTAGGGGCTGAGGTCCCCGGAATAGAGTTTCATCATGATTGGGCTCCGTCGCGGTGTAGGCACCCCGTCTGGATACCCACTGTAACCGTAGCGACCATCGCGCGCCGCGACAACGCGGGCGAGGCTCGACGTGTGGGGCCCTGCGTTCTAGCGTTGGGGATCGATGCTTGGAGACCTCAACAATGCTCGCCCTGATGATGGACCGACCGCTGACCTTGCCGTCGATCCTCGAGCATGCGGCGCTTTATCATGGTGACCGGGCGATCGTGACGCGGACCATCGAGGGGCCGGTGTTCCGCTATGGCTACCGCGACGCTCTGGCGCGGGCCCTACAACGGCGCCATGTGATCACTATCCTGTCGTCGCGAAGGTCTTTGCGGCGCGACGGCCAGCGCGGGTATCGTGGTCCGCACCTGGCATACAGATCACGTGGAGCGTGCGAAGGTCCGCTGACGGCGCAGCGATGCGCCTAGGAGGCCGAAGCCTGCCAACATCAGGCTCCAGGTCGTAGGCTCTGGGACGGCGGCGGCCAGATTGCTAGGGACGGGCGCGCCATC